>DASUPM010000141.1:0-2693 GCA_036281095.1 Pseudorhizobium sp. | reverse complement strand
CTGCGGCTTCTCCACCAGATCCAGGCATCCGCCAGCGCCCAGATCATCATGGCGACGCATTCGCCGATCCTGATGGCGGTGCCGGGGGCGCGGCTTCTGGAGATCACCCGCGGGGGTCTGGCGGAGACGGAGCTTCGCCAGACGAGGCATTTCCGGCTCTACCAGGATTTCGCCAGCGACCCGGAGGATTTCATCGAGCGGGCGTTGCGGGACGAGGTCTGAGCGGGGACCGGGGTCTCACCTGTCCCTCAGATCCCCGAGCCGTCCAGTTCCGCCTCGTCCTCGCCCTCCCAGGCGGAGGGCAGGGTGAGCTGCTCGGTATTGGCGGCGGGCATGGGCATCCAGCATTTCAGTTCCGGTTCGGCATATTCGACGATCCGGCCGGGGACGGAATCGGAGGAGCGCCAGGCGTCGCCGCCGTGCTGGTCGCTCCTGGCCCAGTAGACGAGATCGACCGCGCCCGGTCCCTGTTCGGAGGGGCGGATGGTGACGAGGACGCGGCTGCCGTCCTTCGGTGCGGTTCGCATATTTCGCCAACGGCCGGGTTCTTCCATGTCTGCCTCCGTTCGAGAAGATGCTGGAGTGTCGCTGCGCGGGCGTCTGCGGTCAACGCCTCTGCCCGGGAAGAGTTCGGGAGCGGGAATGGCTTCCGCTGGCGGCGGGGTGGGCTGCGGCCGGTGAAACTGACCGCGGGCCCGGAGACATAACCCGAGACCTTCACGGGCCTTCGAACTTCACCGTCACGCCGCGCTGGCGAAAATAGGCCTGCATCAGCTTGCGGCCGGAGCGGTTGTTCTGGGCGATCCTGGCCGGGTCGAAGACGGCTTCCTTGCGGCCTTCGCGGACAAGCGCCGCCTTGAGCGCCGCGATATGGCTGTCGAGGTCGGCATTGTCGGCTGCCAGCGATTGGTAGATGCGGTCGGTTGCCTCGGCTACGGTTGGTTCGGTCACCGTCAAACTCCTTCGTTGTGGTTTGTCCGGCGCTTAGCATGTTTTTCGGATCGGCCATACCGTGGAGGTCGCCCGGGCGGGCATGGCGGTCGGAGGGCTCGGCGGCTTTCTCCGGCAATGCCGGTGAGAATGCCGGTTGAGACAACTCTTGCGATAGTATTAGATGTCCGGGAGGGAACATCGGCCGGGGGCGGGGATGAGGGGCATCGGGAATGTGTCGCTGGCGGCGGGCTTGTGCCTTCTCGTCCAGTTCGGGCCTGCGGCGGCGCAGGATGTGGATGTCGAGGGGATCAGCGAATACTACTGCGGGCAGCTCGGCGGCATTGCCGGCGGCGGGAGCTGCAGCGCGCCCTATGCGGAGCATACGGACGACGCCTGCAGCATCTATGCCGGGCTCGACAGGAAGGATTCCGGTTCCGAGGATCTGTTGAGCCGGACCACCGCTTCCTGCTCGGCGGAAGCGGTGCTGGAAGCCAAGAAGACGACGCTCCGGCAGCGGGCGGATCTGCGCGGCTACGTCTCCTTCGGCTCGGACGAAAGCGTTAACGACCCGGTCTCCACGCCGGATTTTCGCCCGGACAGCGCCACCTACTGGTCCGGCGAGCGCTATTTCGCGGCCGAATGCGCCGTGCGCACCTGCGCTGACGGGGGTGGTTCCGGGGCTGACGGTTCGGCCGAGGCGGGCACCTATGATCTACCGCCGATCGACGGCACGGGGAGCGACGACGGCACGTCGGACGACGGAGGAACGGAGACGGCCGCGGCCGACGGCGGGGACACGGGCGACGGGACCGCCGCCGACACGCAGGACGGCCAGAGCAATCCCTATTTCACCCTGCGCGTCTGCAACGAGTCCTCCACCAACGCCTTCGTCGCCGTTTCGGCTCGGGAAAGCCCGGAAAGCTCCGACTGGTACGTGCAGGGCTGGTGGAAGGTGCTGGCCGGGAACTGCGAGACCATCGCGACGCTGCCGCGGCGGATCTTCTACGTCTATGCGGACGGCGAGGAGAATTCCGAATGGACCGGCACCGACCTCGATCTCTGCGTCGATTCCCGCCGGTTCAAGCGGCAGAACTACGACGGCTATACCTGCGGCGGCTCCGAGCGGATCGAGGGCTTCTACGAGAAGGATGCGGAGGACGTCGAGATCTTCACCTGGACGCTGACGGAATGATCGCCGGGAGGGCGCCCTAACTCGGCCCTCCCGCAGCCCGGATCCGGCGCCTTCCTGCGTCTATATCCCCAGACCGCCCGCGATGGTGATCCGCTGGCCGTTGATGTAGCCGGCATGGGGGCCGGCTTCAGCCGCGAGGTGCTGGAGGGTGTGGCGGAACAGGCGCTGGGGAGCTGGCCGGCGGCATCGGCAAAGGCGGCGTGACCTGAGCCCGCCGTTGTCGGGGAGAACGGTCGGCGTTAAGCTGCCCGGGGCGGTTCGGCACGCGCGTGCTGCGGACCTCGGCGCATCACAGGCATCGGAGGAACGGACATGGAGATCATCAGGGCAGGTTCGACCGCATCGGGAAAGGGGCCTGCCGACTGGTTCACCGGCACGGTGCGCATCGACCCCTTGCTCAATCCGTTCGATGCCGAACGGGTGCAGGGGGCGGCAGTGACCTTCGAGCCGGGCGCCCGCACGGCCTGGCATACGCATCCCCTGGGGCAGACGCTGATCGTGACGGCCGGCGCCGGACGCGCGCAGCGCTGGGGCGGTCCGGTCGAGGAGATCCGCCCCGGCGACGTGG
>DASUPM010000140.1:0-4011 GCA_036281095.1 Pseudorhizobium sp. | reverse complement strand
TCCAGTCCGTACCTGCCCTGGACGTTCTGGTCGCGGAGGACAACGAGGTCAACCAGATCGTCTTCACCCAGATACTGCAGGGAACCGGCTGGCGCTTCGAAATCGTCGAAAACGGCGCGAGGGCCGTGGAGGTCTGGCAGGAGAAGGATCCATCGCTGATCCTCATGGACGTGTCGATGCCGGTGATGAACGGTCACCAGGCGACGCAGAAGATCCGCGAAATCGAGACCCGAAACGGCGGCCACGTGCCGATCATCGGCGTCACGGCGCATGCGCTGGAAAGCGACAAGGAGCTCTGCATCGCGGCGGGAATGGACGACTACATGTCGAAGCCGATCAGCCCCGAACTGCTGGAACAGAAGATCAAGGCGTGGATCGGCGAGCGATCGTCCAGTTCGGTTCTGGGATAGTTTACGTCAGGCGGAGCGGTTGCCGATATATATATAAATATATTCTGTAGTGACGGTAGAGAAAACGGCCGCAAATTACGATGAGCATGATCCATAACGAGCGCACCAAGTTGACGGCAAACTGGCTGAACGCTTTGGCCTCGGGGGTCATCATCACGGGTGTAGTTGCGCCATCGGTTGCGGTGCTTTTCCAGTTTGGTAGCGGCATAGATTTCAACCGATGGATACTGGCCGCGGCAAGTGGCGTTTGGCTTTTGTCCGGAGTTGCGTTACATTTATTTGCGAGAAGAATTCTCGGGAGGCTCCTATGAGCTGGTTCACCGTCTACGCCCTGTTTGGAATGCCGCTTATCGCGCTCGCGATCGGCGCGGGCGTCTATTATTTCACCGCCCCCAGCAAGCACCACCGGATGCATCCCGGCGAGTAACGCATCCTCGTCTGCCGCGTGGTTATTTCCTTTTCCCGCATAGCATTTCGCGCTTGCCGGCGAAGCCCGGGCGCCGCTCCACCGTAAAGCCCGCCGCCTGCAGGTTCCGCCGGACGAACCCGGCTGCGGCATAGGTCGCGAAGCTGCCGCCAGGAACGGTCCGGTCGTGGATCGACTGCATCAGATCGGCCGACCACATGTCCGGATTGCGGGACGGCGCGAAGCCGTCGAGGAACCAGGCGTCGAAATCGGGCTTCTCCGCCCTCACGTCGTCCAGCGCCGGGCCGACCACGACCGTGAGACGGGTCTGGCCGTCCAGGTCGATCTCCACCCGCTCTTCCGGCGTCTCCGGCCATGCCCCCGCAAGTGCCTGCCGCTCCGCATCGATCTCCGGCCAATGGGCAAGTGCGCGGTCGATTTCTTCGGCGCGCATCGGGTAAAGTTCGAAGGAGGTGAAGTGGAGGACGGCTCCGGGGCGGCGGTGAAGCTTCCACTGCCGCCAGGTTTCGCAGAGGTTGAGGCCGGTGCCGAAGCCCAGTTCGCCGATGCGGAATCGTGCCGCATTCTCCCACCGGCCCGGAAGCCCGTTGCCGGCGAGAAAGACATGGCCGCATTCGAGCCTGCCGTCGCTGCGGCAATAAAAATGGTCGCCAAACTGCGTCGAGTAGGGCATATCGCCCTCGTGCCACTCGAGCACGCCGCCACCAGTCCCGGAAATATCGTCGCTCATGGCCACAGCCGATAATCCCGCCGCGCCGGCCGGTCAATCGCTTCCCGCTTCCGCCGATCTTCTCATCCTCGGCGGCGGCATCATGGGGTTGTGGGCCGCGGTCAAGGCAGATCGGCTCGGCATCCCGACCCTCCTGGTGGACGCGGACCGGGTGGGGAGCGGCGCCAGCGGGGGGCTGCTCGGTGCGCTGATGCCGCATGTCCCGGATCGATGGACCGACAAGAAGCAGTTCCAGTTCGACGCCCTCGTTTCGCTCGAGGAGGAAATTGCCCGGGTCGAGGGCGAAACCGGCCTTTCCGCCGGCTACCGCCGATCCGGCCGGCTGATCCCGCTGCCGAAGCCGCATCTGCGCGATATCGCCTTGCGCCATTCTCAAGATGCCCAGGCAAACTGGCGCTCGCCCGGCCGCGAGTTTTCATGGGACGTGGTCGATGCTGCCGCGGTGCCAGACCTCGATCCCGCCTTCACCGCGGCCGGCGTGGTGCAGGAAACGCTGTCCGGCCGGGTATCGCCCCGCGCGCTGATCGCGATGCTCACGGCGCGGCTTCACCGATCGCGAAACGTGCGGATCGTCGAAGGCATCTCCGTCCTCGGCATCGACCCACACCGCGGGCAGGCCCTTATGGCGGGCGGTGCGGCCGTGTCCTTCGGCCATTGCATCGTTGCCGCCGGGCACGCGTCCTTCCGTCTCCTCGATCTGGGTGGTCGCGCCCTCGGCGCTCCCCTGGGCAGGCCGGTGAAGGGGCAGGCGGCGCTGCTGAAGGCGGATATCGACCCCGCCCAGCCGGTGATCTTCCTGAACGGTCTCTATGTCGTGCCGCATGACGGTGGGCTGGTCGCGATCGGCAGCACCAGCGAAGAGGAGTTCGACGCGGCGCTGACGACGGATGAGAAGCTGGACGACCTTCTGGCGCGGGCGCGCCAGCTCGTTCCCGCGCTTGGACAGGCCGAGGTCGTCGAGCGATGGGCGGGGCTCCGGCCGAAGGCGATCGGGCGCGACCCGATGGTCGGTCCTGATCCGGACCACCCACGCGTCATCGCGCTTACGGGCGGCTTCAAGGTCAGTTTCGGACTGGCGCACCGGCTGGCGGATGCGGCACTGGCCGCCGTCGGGGGTGAACCGGCGGACTTGCCCGAAGCCTTCACCTTCGAAACCCATCTGCGTCTGGCGTCGCAGTCCGGCTGAACGTTCCTGGCGGCGTTTCCATCTCGACAGCGGGAGATCGGCTGGCTACCGTTGGCATCCTTCCTGCAGGGTGATCTTCATGTCGCTAAATCAATATCCGCGCAATCTCATCGGTTACGGTCGCAATACTCCTGATCCGAAATGGCCGGGCGGCGCGCATGTCGCGGTGCAGTTCGTCATCAACTATGAGGAGGGCGGCGAAAGCTGCGTCCTCGACGGCGACCCGGCATCCGAAAACCTGCTGTCGGAGATCGTGGGCGCGGCTGCCTGGCCGGGCCAGCGCAACCTCAACATGGAGTCGATCTACGAATACGGCTCCCGGGCCGGCTTCTGGCGGCTGTGGCGGCTGTTCACCGAACTCAAGGTGCAGACGACGGTCTACGGCGTGACACTCGCGATGGCCCGCAATCCCGAAGCGGTCGCAGCGATGAAGGAGGCCGGTTGGGAGATCGCCAGCCATGGCTACCGATGGCTCGAATACAAGGATGTCGAGGAGGCGAAGGAGCGCGAGCACATCCGCGAGGCCGTGCGCCTGCACACCGAAGTTGCCGGGGAGCGCCCCTACGGCATGTATCAGGGAAAACCGTCCGACAACACGCTGCGTCTCGTTATGGAGGAGGGCGGCTTCCTCTATTCCTCCGACAGCTATGCCGACGATCTTCCCTACTGGGTGCCGGGGATCGACGGAAAGCCGTTCCTGATCATCCCCTATACGCTGGAAACCAACGACATGCGGTTCGCCACGCCGCAGGGGTTCAATTCGGGAGATCAGTTCTTCACCTATCTCAAGGACGCCTTCGACACCCTCTACCGGGAGGGCCAGGAAGGTGCGCCGAAGATGATGTCGGTCGGCCTGCACTGCCGCCTCGTCGGCCGCCCTGGCCGCGCCGCCGCTCTGCGCCGCTTCGTCGAATACGTTCTCTCGCACGACAAGGTATGGCTCCCGCAGCGGGTGGAGATCGCCCGCCACTGGCACGCGCATCACCGGCCGGGAGCCGTCGAATGACCGCCCGCGGGGACTTCATCGCCCGCTTCGGCGGCGTCTTCGAGCATTCCGCCTTCATCGCCGAGCGCGCCTACGACCGGGGCCTGATCTTCGTGCCGCTTCGGGCGACGGGGGTTCATCAGGCGATGATTTCGGTCTTCCGGGATGCCTCGCGCGATGAGCGGCTCGGCGTCCTGCGCGCCCATCCGGATCTCGCCGGACGGCTGGCGATCGCGGGGGAACTGACCGAGGACAGCCGCAAGGAACAGGCGG
>DASUPM010000139.1:0-2774 GCA_036281095.1 Pseudorhizobium sp. | reverse complement strand
TGACTCGCCTATACCAGTCCTATTTACACCCAAGCCAAGAAGAACTCGAAATCTGGTCGGAAAATGCTCGATAAAACCTACGATTCCGCCGCCGTCGAACCGAAAATCGCTGCCGCCTGGGACGAGGCCGATGCATTCCGCGCCGGCGCCAACGCCAAGCCGGGCGCGGAGACCTTCACGATCGTCATTCCGCCGCCGAACGTGACCGGCTCGCTGCATATGGGGCATGCGCTCAACAACACGCTGCAGGACATCATGGTGCGCTTCGAGCGCATGCGCGGCAAGGACGTGCTGTGGCAGCCCGGCATGGACCACGCGGGCATCGCGACGCAGATGGTGGTCGAGCGGCAGCTCGCGGAACGACAGCAGCCGGGCCGCCGCGAGATGGGACGCGATGCCTTTATCGACAAGGTCTGGGAATGGAAGGCGGAATCCGGCGGACTGATCTTCAATCAGCTGAAGCGGCTCGGTGCCTCCTGCGATTGGTCGCGCGAGCGCTTCACCATGGACGAAGGGTTGTCGGAGGCTGTTCTTGAAGTTTTCGTAAGGCTTTACAAGGAAGGGCTCATCTATCGCGGCAAGCGGCTGGTCAACTGGGACCCGAAGTTCGAAACGGCGATTTCCGATATCGAGGTCGAGAGCCGGGAAGTCGACGGCCACATGTGGCACTTCAAGTACCCGCTGGCCGGCGGCGAAACCTATACCTATGTCGAGAAGGACGCGGACGGCAACGTCCTCCTCCAGGAGGAGCGCAACTACATCTCGATCGCGACTACCCGCCCGGAAACCATGCTGGGCGACGGTGCGGTCGCCGTTCATCCCTCCGATGAACGCTATGCGCCGATCGTCGGAAAGCTCTGCGAGATCCCGGTCGGTCCGAAGCAGCATCGCCGCCTCATTCCGATCATCACCGATGAATATCCGGAGCCGGAATTCGGCTCGGGCGCGGTCAAGATCACCGGCGCGCATGACTTCAACGACTACCAGGTCGCGCGCCGCAACCATATTCCGCTTTACCGGCTGATGGATACGCAGGCCCGCCTGCGCGAGGATGGCGAGCCTTATGCAGTCTATGCCGCTCGTGCACTGGAGATCGCCCGGTCGGGCGAACTGCCGAACGAGTCCGAGGTGGACGACATCAATCTCGTGCCGGACGAATATCGCGGTCTCGACCGCTACGAAGCCCGCAAACGCATCGTCGACGCGATCAATGCCGAGGGCCTTGCCGTCACGGTCAGGGATGCCGAAGGCAGCGACGTTCCCTACGTGGAAAACAAGAAGATCATGCAGCCCTTCGGCGACCGTTCCAACGTGGTCATCGAGCCGATGCTGACCGACCAGTGGTTCGTCGATGCCGAGACGCTGGCGAAGCCGGCGATCGCCGCCGTCCGCGAAGGCCGCACGAACTTCGTCCCGAAGAACTGGGAAAAGACCTATTTCGAGTGGATGGAGAACATTCAGCCCTGGTGCATTTCGCGCCAGCTCTGGTGGGGACACCAGATCCCGGCGTGGTACGGCCCCGACGGCCAGGTCTTCGTCGAAAAGACCGAGGAGGAGGCGCTGCACGCGGCGATCCAGCACTACATCGCCCACGAAGGTCCGATGAAGGCCTATGTGGAGGACCTGCTGGAGAACTTCCGCCCGGGCGAGATCCTGACCCGCGACGAGGATGTGCTCGACACGTGGTTCTCTTCCGCACTCTGGCCTTTCTCGACACTCGGCTGGCCGCAGCAGACGAAGGAACTGGCGAAGTATTATCCGACGAGCGTCCTCGTCACCGGCTTCGACATCATCTTCTTCTGGGTCGCACGGATGATGATGATGGGCCTGCACCTGATGAAGGACGAGGACGGCAATCCCGTCGCACCGTTCCAGACGGTCTATGTGCACGCGCTGGTCCGCGACAAGAACGGCCAGAAGATGTCGAAGTCCAAGGGCAACGTCATCGATCCGCTGGAACTGATCGACGAATACGGCGCTGACGCCCTGCGCTTCACGCTCGCCATCATGGCGGCGCAGGGCAGGGACGTGAAGCTGGATCCTGCGCGGATCGCCGGCTACCGCAACTTCGGCACCAAGCTGTGGAATGCGACCCGCTTTGCCGAGATGAACGGCGTCCGGCGCGACCCGCACTTCATCCCGGAGACGGCGACGCTCACCATCAACCGGTGGATCCTGACGGAACTTGCCGAAACGATCGGCAGCGTCACCGAAGCGGTCGAGAGCCAGCGGTTCAACGACGCCGCCGCTTCCCTTTACCGCTTCGTCTGGAACCAGTTCTGCGACTGGTATCTGGAACTCCTGAAGCCGGTCTTCGCCGGCGAGGACGAGAAGGCAAAGGCGGAGGCCCAGGCCTGCGCCGCCTATGTGCTGGAGGAGACCTACAAGCTGCTCCATCCCTTCATGCCCTTCATGACGGAGGAATTGTGGGCGCACACGGAGAGCCGCGATGGTCTCCTGTGCCATGCGGATTGGCCGGTGCCGGAGTTCTCCGACCCGGCTGCCGCCGCCGAGATCAACTGGCTGGTGGACCTCGTCTCCGGCATCCGCTCGGCGCGTTCGGAGATGAACGTGCCGCCGTCCGCGATCGCCCCGCTCGTCATCGTCGGAGCGAACGAACAGACCGAAAGCAGGCTGAAGCGGCATGCGGCGGCCATTCGCCGCCTGGCTCGGGTGGAGACTATCGAGACGGCGGCCCAGGCGCCAAAGGGTGCGGCGCAGGTCGTCGCCGGGGAGGCCATCGCCTGCCTGCCGCTCGGGAGCCTGATCGATCT
>DASUPM010000138.1:0-3560 GCA_036281095.1 Pseudorhizobium sp. | reverse complement strand
GGCCCCGGCGGCTGGGGGGCGATCCTTCGCTATGGCGAGATCGAGAAGGAACTCTCCGGGGGGGAGGCGCAGACGACCAACAACCGCATGGAACTGATGGCGGCGATCCAGGCGCTCGGCGCGCTCACAGTGCCCTGCGAGGTGGACCTCTATACCGACAGCGCCTATGTCAAGGACGGCATCTCCAAGTGGATCTTCGGCTGGAAGAAGAACGGCTGGAAGACAGCCGACAAGAAGCCGGTGAAGAATGCCGAACTCTGGCAGCAGCTGGAAGAGGCACGCAACAGACATAAGGTCACGCTTCACTGGATAAAGGGACATGCCGGTCATCCGGAGAACGAGAGGGCCGATGAATTGGCCAGGCTCGGCATGGCGCCCTTCAAGAAACGTTAAGGTCTTATTCGAGCAGGGACAGGTCGGGCCGTCAGGGATCGGAATGTCTCAAACCGGACGGGAGGGAAGATCGATGATCCTGCATTGCGTGTTCTTTAGGTTCAAGGGAGCCCTGCAGGGCTCCGAAAAGCAGGCGATTTACGATTCTGTCGTTGCGCTGAAGTCGTTGGTGCCCGGAATGCTGGACGTTACATACGGGCCGAACGTTTCGCCGGAAAGCCTGAACGGCGGCTTCCGCGACGGCTTCATCGTGACGTTCGAGAATGAGGAGGCGCGTGACGCCTATCTCGCTCATCCGGAACATGCCGAGATCGGCAGCCGCCTCGTCGCCTCGACCGATGGCGGCCTTGCCGGCCTCCTGGTTTTCGACATGGAAGCCTGACGAAGAAGAAGCGGAACGCTTCAGCGTCCCGCTTCGATAGGATCGTAGCTTCTCGACTCAGAGCTGCTCGAGGATGGTCGCTGCACTGGAGACGGTCGTCTGGCCCGGGCTTTCCTCGATGTTCAGGCTCTTCACCACGCCGTCATCCACCAGCATGGAGTAGCGCTTGGACCGGACGCCGAGCCCTCCGGCGGAAAGATCCGCCTCCAGACCCAACGCCTTGGTGAAGGCGCCATTCCAGTCGGCGAGGAAGTGGATCTTGCCCATGCCGCCGGAGGACTGGGCCCAGGCGCCCATCACATGCCAATCGTTGACCGCAACCACCGCGATGTCGTCGATGCCGCGCGCGAGGATCGCGTCACGGTTTTCGAGGAAGCCGGGCAGGTGGTTGAGGGAGCAGGTGGGAGTAAAGGCGCCCGGCACGGCGAAGAGCACAACCCGCTTTCCGCTGAAAAGCTCGTCGGTGGTGATCTCGACCGGGCCGTCCGCCGTCTTTTCCTTGAAGGATGCCGCCGGCAGCTTGTCTCCGATAGCGATGGTCATGCTTGAATTTCTCCTCTTGCTTCGACGGCCCGGTCGGTCGCGAACTGGCATTCCGGCCCGGCCTCTGGATAGGCAACCTAGTTGAAGACAAGCGAGGTTTCCATGGCCCGATTGCCGGCGATCACCAGTATGCCCCAGCGCTTGCCACGCATGTCGTAGTTCTTCGGCAGCTTCTCGATCGGTATGTCCAGCGCGTAGTTGTCGCCATCCCTGCGCCCGTTCTCCGAATCGAAGAACGCATGGCCTTCCGGGCCCGTGACGATCACCTGCGGCTCGGTGGTGACATCCGGAGGAAGCTTCAGCTTGAGCTGCAGCAGGTCGTTGCCGGTCAGGGCGTAGTGGGTGACGGAGAAGTCGTCCGATGGCGTTTCCGGAAGCGTCGTCTGCGCGGAAGCCAGCAGCATGGCTTCCTGGAGGGGAGCGGCGGCCTGCGATGCAAGCTCGAGGGTGAAGTCCGCCTGGAAAGGAATGCAGATATTGCGGCAAAGCCCGACGAAGGCCGAAACCCCGATGTTGACCGGCTTCGAAGTATCCTCGACGGCAAGTTCGAACGGCAGCGTTACCGGATGGTCGTAGCCGATGTCGCGCAAGGAGCCGTTGTCGATGCGCTTCGGCACCGGATAGGCGAGCTGTTCGAGGGTGGCGCCTGTAGCGGACGAAACGACGAGCTGCGGTGGAATGCCGGCATCACCCGGCTCTTTCCAGTAGGTCATCCACCCGGGATTGGGCTCGATCTGCAATGCGCCTCGCACCGTCCCGTCCGATCCGGGCGGCAAGGCGACAAGCCGCATGCGGCCGCCTTCATTGACGGCCCACTCGGTCATCTCGGCATGCGCGGCATGCGCGCCGGGCAGGAGCAGGACGGCTGCCACCGCCAGGGTGCCCGGAAAAAACCTCGCGAAAAAGTGTCTGCGGCCGACTGTGCTCATGGAAGCAATGCTGTAGCCCAACTCCGAAGGCGCGGCCAGCCACCAGGTGCGCCGCCGCGATCATTTTAGGTTGATTGCGTGAAGGCGCTGCCCCATCTTCCCTTTATGAGCGGCCCGCGCATCCCTCATGCTGACGTCATGAGAGGCAAACGGAGGCGGAACTGGTGGCATCTTCTCTACGGGATACGAGCGAGCGGCCCTTCCTCGACGGCCAGTTCCTGATCGCCATGCCGGGCCTGCAGGATGGTAACTTCGTCCGCAGCGTCATCTATGTCTGTGCCCATTCGCCCGCCGGCGCCATGGGCTTCATCATCAACCGGCACCAGCCGGTCTCATTCCTGGATGTGCTTCAGCATCTCGACATGCTGGGCGAGGACGAGATCCTGATGTTGCCGGGCGACCTGCAGCGGTTCCCCGTCCTGATGGGCGGGCCGGTGGAGACGGGCCGCGGCTTCGTCCTGCACTCCGACGACTACAGCGGTGAATCCAGCATTCCTGTCACCGAGGAGGTGTCGCTCACGGCGACCCTCGACGTGATCCGCGCGATAAGCCAGGGCAAGGGCCCGCAGCGTGCGACGCTGATGCTCGGTTATGCCGGCTGGGGTCCCGGGCAGCTCGAAACCGAGATTGCCAACAACGGATGGCTCACCTGCCCGGCCACGGACGACTTGATCTTCGATCCGATGGTCGATTCCAAATACGAACGGGCTCTTGCGCTTCTCGGCATATCGCCCGAAGCCCTGTCGACGGAAGCAGGGCACGCCTGACGGAACTCCCCTGGCGGAACGATACCCCCCGCTGCACGTTCTCCTGCCAGATCGGCCATGCAGGCCGAAGGAAAAGGAGATGTCACCATGGGCAGCACCAGCGACAAGATCGAAGGCAAGACGAACGAACTGGCCGGCAAGGCACGTCAGGCCGCAGGCGATGCGATGAACGATCGCGACATGGAAGCACGCGGTGCGGCCCAGGAGGCCAAGGGCCACGGCCAGCAGGCCAAGGGTGAGTTCAAGGAAGGCGTCAAGAAGATCGTAGACCGCGCCTGAGGGCTCCCTGACCGGGATTGAGAGGACCCGCTTCGGCCATCGCCGGAGCGGGTTTCTCTTTGCCCTAGGCGGACTGCCTCACGCCCGCTTCGTCAGCGGAAACCGCTCCTTCAGGAGCCGCAGCGTGGACTCCGCCGTGGTCGGAGGCCCGAACAGGAAGCTCTGGCCGAACTGGCAGCCCATCTTTGCAAGTTCCGCCGCATCCTCGTCGGTTTCGATGCCTTCTGCCACGACCACCATTTCCAGCGCCCGGGCCATGGCGATGAC
>DASUPM010000137.1:0-4818 GCA_036281095.1 Pseudorhizobium sp. | reverse complement strand
ACAGGGCGCGCTGGTGATGCTCGAAAGCGGCGGCGCGGTGCGCGCCATGGTGGGCGGGCGCGATTACGGCGAGAGCCAGTTCAACCGCGCGACGCGGGCGCTCAGGCAGCCGGGCTCCTCCTTCAAGCTCTACACCTACGCCGCGGCGATGGAAAAAGGCTTCACGCCGGAATCGGTGGTTTCGGATGCTCCCGTCACCTGGCGCGGCTGGTCGCCGCAGAACTACGGCCGCTCCTACAAGGGCAAGGTCACGCTGATGACGGCGATGTCGCAGTCCTACAACACCGTGCCGGTGCGCCTCGCCAAGGACGAGCTCGGCACGGAGCGAATCGCGCAGATGGCAAAGGACATGGGCGTCGAAACGCCGCTGCGGACCGACAAGACCATTCCGCTCGGCACTTCGGAAGTCACCGTTCTCGACCAGGCGACCGCCTATGCGGTGATGCCGGCCGGGGGCCTGCAGTCCCGCCGCCACGGCATCGCGCAGGTCAGGGGCTATGGCGGCGACGTGCTCTACGACTTTCAGCAGGACGAGCCGCCGGCGAGCCGCGTGCTGTCCGAGCAGGCCATGTCGTCGATGAACCGCATCCTGACCAATATTCCCTACAACGGGACGGCACGGCGCGCCGCGGTGGACGGCGTGCTGACCGGGGGCAAGACCGGGACCTCGCAGAGCTACCGCGACGCCTGGTTCGTCGGCTTCACCGGCAATTACACCGCCGCCGTCTGGTTCGGAAACGACGACTACAGCCCGATGGACAACATGACCGGCGGCTCGCTGCCGGCCATGACGTTCAAGAAGCTGATGGACTACGCGCACCAGGGCATCGAGCTGAAGCCGATCCCGGGCATCGAAAACCCCTTCCCGCAAAGCGAGAAGAAGGAAGAGGTGGTCGCGGAAAAGCAGGAGGATGGCGAGGAGACGCTGCCGCCGCTGGTGCGCCCGCGCTCGATGTCGGCGGAAGCCACCCGCGTCCTGCGCGGCATCGCCGACAAGCTGAAAGCCGCCGCAGCGCTTCTGCCGCCCGGCGCGAAGCTCGCGGATGCGACGTCTACCGGCGTGACGCCGGTAAGCGCTCCTGCCGTTGCCCGCTAACCCGTGGTGCTGTCGCCGCTCGCCCGGTCAAGGATACGCGCCGCGACGCCAGCCGTTTGCCGTTCCTTTCCGCCGGAAACGGTGCTAACCCTCGGCAATCATTCGTGAGGGCCTGCCTTTCGTGTTTCGTGTTCCGTTTCTTGTCGCCATCGCCCTTGCGATCGCCTTCGGCGGCGGCATCTGGTCGACGCTCTGGGCACTGGAGGCGACCACCGGCTTCGGCGTGATCCGGCTAGGGGCCTGGGAGGCCTTTCCGCAGGCGCAGACCGCGGAAGCCGATCCTTACGCCAAATCCCACCGCGCAAGCGCCGGCGCCCTGCTCTACGGCAGCGCCGAGGGACTGAGCTTCACCGCTGCCGTGGATGACGGCGGCACGCCGCTTCGGGCGAGTTGCACCTATCGCATCGCCGGCCATACGCCGCCCGCCCGGCTCTGGACGCTCTATACGCTGCAGGGCGGCAGGGCGAACCGGCCGGAGGCAAGCAAGCTTCCGGTGGCATTGAATTCCCGCGCCATCCTGCGTCACGCCGACGGCTCGTTCGAGATCGAGGTGTCTCCGGAGGCGAGGCCGATGAACTGGCTGGCCATCCCCGAAGAGGGCCGCTTCCGCCTGCGGCTTACCCTGCTGGATACGCCTGCTGCCGGCAGTTCGGGGCTGATCGACCTCACCATGCCCTCCATCCAGAACCTTGGATGCGGCAATGCTTAAAGTGTTGTTCGCGATCGTCACCGGGCTCTTCGGCGCGGCACTGCTGCACCTCGTGATCATCCTGTCGCTGCCCTATTTCAGCGAGAAGGATGCCTATACCCGCGTTCTGGCCGAGGGCAGCCGGCATATCTTCCACCGCCTTCCCGACCAGCGGGACCGGGCGGGGCTTGTGCAGGACGACCCGTTCATCGAGGCGTCCGTCTGCGCCTACGATATCTCGCAGGGGCCGATCCGTATCTATGCCCAGGAAAATGTGCCGTTCTGGTCGCTGGCGATCTACGACGCCGCGTCCAACGAGGTCTTCAGCATCAACGACCGTACGGCGGCCGCAGGCATACTGGACGTCGTCCTTGCCACTCCGGTGCAGTTGACGGTTCTGAGGAAATCGCTGCCCGACCCGATCTCGCAGTCGATCCTGGTGGAAACCCAGCAGGCCGACGGATATGTCATTCTCAGGACCATGCTGCCTCAGCCGAGCTTCGCCCCGGCGACCGACAGCTTCCTGTCGCAAGCCGTCTGCGCGCCGTTCGAATGGCGTCAGCGGCAGCAGTTCTGACGGCCTGCGTTCAGTTCTGTTCGAGCGCCACCAGCGCCTGGGAGGCTGACGGAGGCTGGATGGCCTCCAGGCGCTCGTAACGCACACCCGTAAACATCAGCAATTGCGCCGAACCTGTCTCCGGCCTGCTGCCGATCAGGATTTCCGGACGCGGGCGCTGCCTTTCGCGCCACCTGTTCAACACCACGATCTCTGCCATGCTCGTCTCCATGATAGGTCGAGACGGATGAATGACGGCCTGATTTCACCCTGCCCCTGTCGGGCCGACGCATCCCGTTGCGGGCATCTGCGCCTTACTCGTCGCCGCCCTCCCCGGGCATCACGACATTCGCACCGGTCCCGCCGAACCGGCCCTTCGGGATACGACGCGATACCACGTTTCCCGGCGTCTTCCGGCATGTCCGGAACTGATGCGATTGAGCCAGTATCCGGTAAACTATTCGTTAATGCTAATGGAAGATGACCGGAACTCCTCCGGGCTCCTCTCCGGAAAACGCCGAGCGTGGCTTTTTGTTCACACCTCGCGCGGTCATCGGCGCAGTTTATCCTTGGAGCGTGCCGTCCCGGCGCAGGTCCGGGCGATCTTCACCGGCCATTAACCGTGGCGGGTTACCATCCCGTTACCATGAAGGACGGGCCGGATGGGGGACGGCGCAGCTTTCCGCGGGACGGAAGGCCGGGCTGATCCGCACCGACGATGGATACGGCACCCGTTCCGGATGGTCACGATGTGTGTGTAGTGCGTAACCCGTGAGTTTGGCCGTGACGGACCAGTTTCGAGATCTTGAAAGGCCCTCGGCCATGCGCAGGAAGGACGTGGTGTTGATTGCCACAGTAACCAGTTTCGAGAGCCTGCCGCATCCTTCCCGTTCCGAACTTCGCCAGTTTGCAGAGCTTTTCGGCCCGCTGTTCACCGCATCGAGCGAGGAGGCCCGGCGCCAGGCGGTGGCGGCGCTTTCCCAGTCCCCGACCGTTCCGCCGGCCGTCGCCTTCTTCATCGCCAGCCAGCCGATCGCGACCGCCGCTCCCTTTCTCGCCTCCTCTCCCTGCCTCGACGACGACACGCTGATCACCATCGCGCGCAGCCAGGGTGCGGCGCATGCCAAGGCGATCGTGCTGCGGGAAAACCTCTCGCCCAAGGTGATCGATGCGCTGGTGAGCCTGCGACAGGACCGGCCGGCCGTGCTGCCGGAGGCACCCGCCGCGGAACCGGAGGCCATGGCGCCGGCCGTAAGGGAGGACGAAGAGCGGGCCTGGCGCGAGGAAGAACTGCGCCGGCGCATCAAGGCGCTGGCGAACCATGTGCACCGTGCCGGCGACGACCGCCTGGGCCTCAGGACCCTCACGCCGGTGCAGGAGGCGCTGCTCGTGCGTTTTGCCCGCAACCGCGAAGGCGGCATGTTCGCGACCGCGCTCGCCGACAGCCTGTCCGCCAGCCGCTGGCTCGCCGAACGCATCATGCTCGACATCTCCGGCCAGCAGCTCGCGACGACGCTGAAGGCGCTGGCGATGGACGAGGCGGACGGGCTGTTCGTGCTGGAGCGCTTCTATTCGCATCTCTGCACCGAGACGAACGGCGTCAGCCGCGGGCGGTTCCTGTGGGATGCGCTCGACGCCGACGATTGCGGGCGGCGGGTGGAAGCCTGGCGCCGGGCCGACAGCTATGCCTCCCCGGACGAGAACGGCCAGGAGAGCGCCGGGGCGAACGAGGCGGCAGCGGAGAGGCCCGCCATCATCCGCCCGGAAAGAAAGCTGCGCAGCGTGGGCTGAGGTTCAGCCTGCTTCGGCATCCACCACGGCGAACAGTCCGTCGATCGCCTCCACCTCCAGTTCCACCACCCAGAGGTCGCGGTCGAAGCGGCGTTCGCCGGTGATCAGCTCCTCCACCGCGGACGGCTCGGCGCGATCGAGCCGCTTCTCGAAGCGCCGCTCGCCCGCTTCGTCCGCATCGAAGACGTTCTGCGGGGCGGGCGCGTAGAGATTTTCGGTGCCGTCGCGGAAGCGCTGGCGGATAAAGACCGCGCCCGCCTCTTCCGCGCCCTTGTGCTCGACAGCCGCAAAGCCGCCGGCGGAAACCACGCGTCGCGTCAGGGCGCTGACGAATATGTCGGTGCGTATGCGCATGACCCCGTCTTACCGGAAACAGGCACTGGCGCAACCATGGCCGCGACGAAGCGACACCCCGCGCTTCGGGCGATCAGGGACAGGGCCAAGGCAGGAAAGGCGACGGTCAGCCGGCGGGTGCGGAAGGTGGCGGAGCCGCGGCTTCATCCTCCGCTTCGGCCCAGGACAGGTAATAGTAGGTGTCGCCGATCATGCCGAAATAGGCATTCTCCCCCGTCAGCCTGTCCTGATGGCTGGAATCGGCGTTGCGGACATAAAGGCCACCCTCGCGCGCCAGGTGCTGCTTCAGGAAGGATGTCCAGTCGGTGGTCGCCACAGCGGTCCTTTCTCCCG
>DASUPM010000136.1:0-2222 GCA_036281095.1 Pseudorhizobium sp. | reverse complement strand
TACGTCGGGCAGCGAGGTGAGCCGCTCCGCCGCTGTCACGGCGATCGGGCGCAGCGCGCCGGCCTTTACCTGTTCCAGGATCTCGTTCGGATTTCCGAAGACCAGATTGATATGGCCGCCGAGCACGTTGCTCAGCACCTCACCCTCGCCGTCGAAGGGGACGACCCGGATCTCGGTCCCGAGCAGCTGCGAGGTCATCGTGGCAAGCAGCGTCGGATCGGAAACCGCGGCAGCCGTCCCCGCGGTGATGCCGGGAACGGTCTTGATGTCCTCCACCGTTTTGATCGGCGAGTCGTTGCGCACAGCAAGGATGTAGGGCGAGCGCGCGATGGCGGCGAGCGGCGTGAAGTCCTTGTAGGTGACCGGCGAGTTGCCGAGAAGCGGCGTGGTGAAGAAGCTGACGCCCACGCCGCCCAGGATATAGGCGTCTTTTTTGTGGTTGGCGATGAAGCTGTAGGCGACCGCGCCGGCACCGCCGGGACGGTTTTCCACCAGCACCTTGACCGGCAGGATGTCTTCCTCGTCCAGCACCTTGGCCAGCGTGCGGGCGAGGATGTCGCTACCGCCACCGACGCCGGACTGGACGATGTACTGGATATCTTTCTCCGGATATTCCGCCCGCGCCACGCCGCTGCCGGCCGCAATGGCCAGAAGCGCCGCCGCGATGCCGAAGCGTGTGACTGATGACGCACGCCCGACAGGCACTCTGTTTCCCGTTTCCATTATGCTCTCCTCCCTTGGCATAGTGATTGATCAGCGTATCAGATAGCCATGCGCATCGCGCCCTTCGAACGATATCTGCGAAGGATCCTTCACGTGGGCGTCCTTCAGTTGTTCGTAGTTCGGCTCGTAGCCGAGGCCCGGCTTGTCCGACAGTTCCATGCGGCCGTTCTTCGGGTCCGGCGTGCCGTGGAAGAAGCGCTTGCCCGTCTGCCACATGCCGTAGTGGAACTCGACCGGCCCGCCATTGGACATGCCGCACAAGAGATGCGCGTTGAAGATCGGCCAGCCGCCGCCGTTTGACATCGTGAGGTTGAACGCCTGCGCCATATGAGCAACTTTAACGGCCTCCGTAAAGCCGCCGCAATAGAGAACGTTGGGTTGGATCACATCGACAGACTGATGGGTAATCAGGTCGCGGTGGCTGAACCGGTGGCCGTTGTTCTGCCCCGACGAGATGGGGACCCTGACCTGGCGG
Organism: Pseudorhizobium sp.; assembly: GCA_036281095.1. Lineage (GTDB taxonomy): Bacteria > Pseudomonadota > Alphaproteobacteria > Rhizobiales > Rhizobiaceae > Neorhizobium. The sequence goes on along the minus strand of DASUPM010000136.1, from coordinate 1,024 downwards.
CGAAGATCGGCCAGCGAGCGCGGATCGTTGTACTTCACCGGTTCCTCGAACCAGTGCAGGTTGCAATCCTCGATCGCCCTCGCCAGCATCAAGGCCTCGTGGGTACCGTACCAGCAATTGGCATCAATCATCAGCGCGATTTCCGGGCCAATAGCATCGCGCGCCGCCTGCACGCGGCGAACGTCGTCGCGCCATGTCCGCTTCGGCTCGGCGCCCACGACCATCTTGAGCATCTTGTGACCTTCGGAAACGAATTTCTTCGCGTATTCGGCCACCTGATGCTCGTCGAAGAACGGATAGCCGAAGGTCGTGTAGGTCGGTGCCGATGTGGAGAAACCGCCGACGAGTTCTGCGACGGTGCGCTTCTCGACACGGCCGCGCAAATCCCAGAGCGCAATATCCACCGCGGAGATCGCGTGGGATATCACGCCGGTATAGGCACGGTTGTTGAGGCGGCTCCACATGAGATCGTGGATTTTCTCAATGTGAACGGGATCCATGCCCTTGATGAGGGGGGCGATATGGTCCGTGATGCATGTGATGATCGCCCAGGGCAAGAACTGGCCGGTGATGCCGAACCCCTTCAATCCCTCGTCGGTCTCGATCTCCACAAAGACGAACATGCGCGTCTCGACCGAATCCTTGATGTCTGGAAGCACGATGTCATGGCGATGCAGGCTGGCGGTGATGTTGGCGATCTTCAAGTTTTCCTCCCTTGACGACCGGGCTACCATCGGACTGGCCGTCTCAAGGCAAACTAGGCTGAGGCCGTTGTACAGACAAATTAAAAAATGCTACCGACTGGTCGGATTTTACGACCGAAGGCAAGCGCATGGATTTCGTCAACAATGTCAATCTGAAGCTTCTTCAGGCCTTTCTGGCGGTAGCGGAGCATCAGAGTTTTCGGCTTGCCGGAGTGGCGCTGCACCGATCGCATTCCTCGATCAGCGCGCAGATCCAGAGCTTGGAGGACCAGCTCGACGTGCGGCTCTTCGAGCGGACCACCCGCAAGGTGGAACTGACG
>DASUPM010000135.1:0-3055 GCA_036281095.1 Pseudorhizobium sp. | reverse complement strand
ATCACGGACAGAGGCCCGTTCGACGAGGTGCGAGAGGAGAGGCTCCTGCGAGACAATTCCATCGAGGTCATCGTCGCGAAGAACAGCGGCGGATCGGCAAGCTACGGCAAGATCGCCGCCGCCCGGGCATTGGGAATCGACGTGGTGCTGATCAAGCGGCCCGAACTGCCGAACGTCCCTTCGGTCGGTACCATCGAGGAAGTTCTCCGCCACCTGGCTCATGTATTGCTGCCCCGATAGCTGCGGGGAGAGTAGACGAGCGGTGGCTTATCCTCCCGCGCGATCATTCTTGTCTCCGGCGAACCGACGATGATGCAGGTGGCCATGTCCGCCATTTCGCTGACAGCGTCCTTGAGAGGCACGATCCGGATGGATTCATCCGGCCGGCCTGCGGCCCTGCCGAAGATCACGGGAACAGTTCCGGGCAGATGCCGCCGCAGGATCTCCAGAGCCCGACCCAGTTGATGAGGGCGCGCCTTGCTGACGGGATTATAGAAGGCCATCACGAACCCGGCCTCGGCGGCCGCCGCAAGGCGACGTTCGATGACATCCCATGGCTTCAGGTTGTCGGAAAGCGAAAGGGCGCAAAAATCATGGCCGAGCGGAGCGCCTGCCTTCGCCGCTACAGCAAGCATGGCGGTTATGCCGGGGACGACGGACAGATCGATGTCCCGCCATTCCCGCGGTCCTTCTTCGATAGCCTCGCAGACGGCGGCGGCCATCGCAAAGACGCCGGGGTCGCCTCCCGACACCACGCAGACCTTGCCGCCTCTGGCTGCAATCTCCAACGCAGCGGTGGCGCGCGCGAGTTCTTCGCGGTTATCCGAAGCGTGACGACGCTGGTTCGGACGGAGCGACAGCCGATCGAGGTAGGGGAAATAGCCGAAGAAATCTTCTGCGGCGGCGATAGCTGCCGTAGCCTCCGGGCTGATTTGCTCCGGGTTGCCGGGCCCAAGGCCGACGACCGTCAGACTGCCGGTCATCGTCTGCCTCCCTGGCGGCCTTTCCAGCCGGGGACGAGCACGATCGAGAAATAGGGCGCCGGACTTTCGTCGCGCTCGTCCAGTCGTTGAACCGCGCCGGTCGCCATGGTGCCGCGTTCGACATAGAGCGAGCCCCTGAGCTTGCCGGCAGCATCGAGGGCGCGACGGATCTTCGGCAGGTTGCGGCCGACCTTCATGATTACCGCGCCATCCGTGTCCATCAGGCGCTCCTTGAGCTTTTCTTCAGGCAGGGTACCCGGCAGAACGCTCAGAATGTCATCCCCCTGGACGAGCGGCAGCCCTGCCATCGACCAGCACCCGGACATTGCCGTGACGCCCGCCACGACCTCGGCGGGGTAACGCTGCGAAAGGCGCACATGCAGATGCATGTAGGAGCCGTAAAAGAGCGGGTCGCCTTCGCTCAGAACGGCGACATTTCTGCCGGCGTCGAGATGAGCGGCGATCTCTTCAGCGGAGCGGTCGAAGAAGTCGGCGATGGGAGCCTGATAGGCCTCCTCATCCTTGTGGGTCTCGACCGTCACCGGATAAACCAGAGGCATCTCTATCGTCCCGGGCCGGATATGCGCATCGACGATCGCCCTGGCGTTGCCGTTGCCTCCCTTCTTGCAGAAGAAAGCAACCACGTCCGCCTCGCCAAGCGCGCGCACCGCCTTCAGGGTCAGCAGTTCAGGGTCGCCGGGGCCGGTACCGACGCCGGTGAGCCTGCCCTTCAACATCGTTTGGCTCAAAGTCCTGCCCTCGCAAGAGCGTTCACCGCTGCGGCCGTCATGGCCGATCCGCCCATGCGGCCGTGCACGATGGCATAAGGGATTCCGAGCGTGTTCGCCATCAGGGCTTCCTTGGACTCGGCGGCTCCGACGAAGCCGACCGGCATGCCGATGATCGCTGCCGGACGAGGAGCGCCGGCATCGAGAAGCTCCAGAAGGCGGAAGAGTGCGGTCGGGGCATTGCCGATCGCGATCAGCGCTCCGTCCATCTCGTCCCAGAGATCCAGAGCCGCGGCGGAGCGGGTGTTGCCGATCGTTTTTGCGAGTTCGATCGTGCGACTGTCGCGAAGGGTGCAGATGACGGCATTGTCAGCCGGCAGGCGGGCCCGGGTGATGCCATGCGCCACCATCTCCGCATCGCAGAAGACCGGCTTGCCGGCATGAAGGGCGCCGCGTGCTTGTGAGACGAAGTCTTTGGAGAAGCGGAAATGCTCTGCCGCTTCCACGAGGCCGCAGGCATGGATCATGCGAACCGCGATGTCTGCCTGATCCTCGGTAAAGGCAGACAAATCCGCTTCTTCGCGGATGATGGCGAAGGACTGCCGATAGATGGCATCTCCCTCGCGGATATAGTCGTAGAAGGTCATGGGTGTCCTGACATGAGATGGGTAGCAATCTGCTTCGGTCCGAGGCGGGCGAGGCAGGCTGCGGATTGCTCTTGCGGCCGCCTTTCGGCTTTGACAAGCGCCGCAAGCTGCGTGAGCGCGGCTTGGGTTGCGTCTGGTGGAATGGAGACGAAGGCCTGATCGGCGGCCCGGCCAGCGATCAGGTTCAGTCCCCTGTCCCCGCCGCAGAGTACGAGGGGCGAGGGCTGCGGATGAGCACAACCTTTCGCGCAACCCGTGACATGCAGCTTGAACGAACCGTCGAGGAGATCACCGCATTCGGTGGCAGCCCAAGACGCGAGCTCATGGGTGGCGATAGTTGCGGAGGCGCATGCGGGGCTGCCGGGGCATGCGGCGATCCGGGTGCGCGGATCTTCTGCGGAGATGACGAAGTCCCCGCTCGAGGCAATATCCGTCAAAGTCCGGCAGGCAGATGCTTCGCCGAAGAAGAGCAGCGAGTGATCGAATGCCGGCTTCACCTCTTCGATTCCGAGAGCGGTGGCCTCTTCGCAAAGAGCCAGCAGACGACCTGCGTCCGTCTGGCCGAAGGCAGGGCCGATGCCTGCTGCGGACCGGTCGTCTCCAAGGTCGTGAATCCCGAAGGGTGAGCTTTGCCTGGAAGGAGTCGTATCGTCGGGTGACCTTTTTCCCAGATCACGGCCTCTTGCTGCCGGGCCAA
>DASUPM010000134.1:0-8577 GCA_036281095.1 Pseudorhizobium sp. | reverse complement strand
ATTGCAATATCCTTATTTTAGGGGAGGGCATGCGGAGAGAGGTAATCAGAGCGTGTTTTTCAGTTCCTGCAGAAAGGCTTCGATCGCCTTTTCGTTGCGGCGGTAGAAGGACCACTGGCCGACGCGGTTGATCTCCACGAGGCCAGCTTTCTCCAGTGTCGCAAGATGGGCGGAAACGGTTGATTGGGAGAGGCCGCAACGTTTCTCGAACTGGTTGGCACATATGCCCATGTCAAGCGGATGGGCCTGGGAAGAAAAATGGACTTGCGGCTCCCGCATCCATTCGAGGAATTCGACCCGTGCCGGGTGGGCCAGAGCTTTGAGAATATCGGTCTTGTTCATCGGTCCACCCAAGATCGTTCTGCGCCGATATGTAGATCGACAAACGGCGATGTTAAGGGCGGTCAGCAAAAAACTGAGGCCGATGTTTGTGGGTCGAGAGGGAATTGCCGAGCGGCAGGCAAAAAAAGAGGGCCGCCAGATCGCTCCGGGGCCCTATAAGTGTGAAGGTCAAAAAAACCTCCAGAGGGGAACAGCTGGTGCGGTGGAACTGGGAGGAAAGCCACCGTATGCATCAGCTGAGTGCGATATGGTGGTTTTTTGTGCAGTGAACAATGCATAAATGTGCAGGGCAGCCATGCAGAGGGTGAAGGGCTGCCTGCTTTTCCGGCACTACCGCGCTTAAAAGTTCCAGTTTCGGGCCTTCGAGACGATGAAATCGCGGAAAACCTTGAGCTTGGCCGCGTTCTTGATTTCGTCGGGATAGCAGAAATAGGTGTCGAAGGAGGGGATATCGGCTGCGACGGGCAATTGGATCAGGCCCGGGTCGCGACCGACGATGTAATCCGGCAGGACCGCGATGCCTATCCCGAGCAGGCAGGCCCGCTTGATCGAGGTCTGGCTGTTGATCTGCAGATGCGGGGTTCGCGGATTGTCCGAGGAACGTCCGGCGGTTTCCAGCCAGTTCACGTCGAGGAGATAGTTGGGAGCGGGCTCGCCGAAGGTGATGATCCTGTGGCTGTCGAGATCATCGACCGTCTGCGGCTCGCCAAAGCGATTGATGTAGGAGGGCGCGGCGTAGACATGCATGTGCACCGTGAACAGCTTGCGCTGGATCAGGTCTGACTGCTGCGGCTGGCGGAGCCGGATGGCGCAGTCGGCATGACGCATGTTGACGTCGAGCTCCTCGTTGTCGAGGAGCAGCTGGATCGACATGTCCGGGTATAGCTGCAGGAATTCCTGCACCTTGTCGGTCAGCCAGCCCTGTCCAAGCCCCACCGTCGTCGTCACCCGCAGCTTGCCGGAGGGCTTGTCGGTGGTCTCGGTCAGCTGCGCCTTGACGGTCTCGAGCTTCAAGAGAACGTCATGGGCGGTCCGATAGAGAAGCTCGCCCTGTTCCGTCAGGATCAGACCGCGGGCATGACGGTGGAAGAGCTTGACGCCGACATCCTGTTCGAGCGCGCTGACCTGGCGGCTGATCGCGGACTGGGACAGGTGCAGCTTCTCGGCAGCATGGGTGAACGAACCCGCTTCCGCCGCAGCGTGGAAAATGCGCAACTTGTCCCAGTCGAGAGGAACCCCCATGCTTTCTGTTACTCCGCGGCCTGAACGACCGGCAGTATGCCGGCCAGATATCGCTCCGCCTCGAGGGCGGCCATGCAGCCCAGTCCGGCCGCGGTGATCGCCTGCCGGAATGTGTCGTCGGTAACGTCACCGGCAGCGAAGACGCCGGGCATGCTGGTTGCCGTCGAGTCCGGCGCCGTCCACAGGTAGCCATTCGGCTTCGTCTTGAGCTTGTCCTTGAAAAGCTCGGTTGCCGGCGCGTGGCCGATCGCCACGAAGACGCCGTCGATCGTCTGATCGCTCACGGTGCCGGTGCGCGTGTCGCGCAGGCGAACGCCGTTTACCGACGGGGGCATCGGCGGCTTTGCCGGCTCTCCGAGGATCTCGGCGATCTCGGTGTTCCAGAGGATCTTGACGTTCGGACGCTGGAACAGGCGCTCGGCCAGGATCTTCTCCGACCGGAAGCTGTCGCGCCGGTGCACGACGGTCACCGTCCTGGCGATGTTGGACAGATAGAGCGCTTCCTCCACGGCCGAATTGCCGCCGCCCACGACGATGACGTCCTTGTTGCGATAGAAGAAGCCGTCGCAGGTGGCGCAGGCCGAGACGCCGAAGCCCTGGAACTGGTGCTCGCTCTCGATGCCGAGCCACTTGGCCTTGGCCCCCGTCGCGATGATCAGGGTATCGGCCGTCCAGACTGCCCCCGAATCGGTTCGCACCGTGAACGGACGGCGGGAAAGCTCCACTTCCGTCACGAGATCGTTGACGATCTCGGCGCCCACATGCGTGGCCTGGTTGAGCATCTGCTCCATCAGCCACGGGCCCTGGATAGGATCGGCGAAGCCCGGATAGTTTTCCACGTCGGTGGTGATCATCAACTGTCCGCCTTGCTCCATGCCGGCAATCAGCACGGGGCGCAACATCGCGCGCGCGGCATAGATGGCGGCCGTATAACCGGTGGGGCCGGAGCCGATGATGAGAACTTCCGTGTGGCGGGCAGACATGGCCATTCCTTTCAGCAGTCGGATCGTGGCGCGGACGCGCCTCATATAAGTATGCGTATCGCGATCCACTGCCTTTGCCGCGGCATTTAAGAGTGATCCATGCGCTACATCAAGGGCAGCCTTGCATTAACAACAGAACAGTTGCCTTCTCGCCCCGATGTTTGGCCCCCTTGCTTGCGTTCGGAGTGCTTTCGGCTAAAAGCTTCGGGAAAATGAAGGGGAAGACCGTGCTCCGCGCCGATCTGGACGCCATAGACATCAAGATACTGCGCGAGCTGCAGCGCGATGGGCGCATGACCAATGTCGAGCTGGCCGAACGAGTCGGCATATCGGCGCCGCCATGCCTGCGCCGCGTGCGCAAGCTCGAAGAGGCCGGCATCATCGAAGGCTATCACGCGCTCCTGAATGGCCCGAAGCTAGGCTTCGATCTCGTGGCATTCTGCATGGTTGGCCTGAAGCGGCAGGCGGATGCCGATCTGAAGTCGTTCGCCGCGCGCGTGGCCAACTGGCCGGTCGTGCGCGAAGCCTGGATGGTCTCGGGCGACAGCGATTTTCTTCTCCGCTGCACCGCCGAGAACCTCAGCGTCTTCCAGAATTTCGTCATTGAGGTTCTGACGGCCGACGAGCACGTGGACACCGTCCGCACCATGCTGACGATCCGCCAGGTGAAGCAGTTGGGGCTGGTGGAGGTGTAACGTTTGGCGCGTTCGGACCGACCCTTCTTCCGGCACCTCGTGAAGGTGGGAGCACGGCTCTTGCTGGGTGGTTCACGTGCCCACGTCCAGGATTGGTTTCCCGGACTGCGGCTGGAAAAGCCGACGAATGGTGAAACGGGCGCGGCCTTCTACCGCGGTCGGCAGGTCGCGACTATCTCTGCCAGCGATGCCATTTGTCAGAGGTCCGGCTCGGCCATCTACATCGTGGGATCCGGCCCCTCCATCCGAGATGCCGACCTGACGCGACTGCCGGAACAGAGTGCTGTTCTTCTCAATGGCGCCGTCTCGCTGATCGGAGACATCATTGAAAAGCCGCTGGCCGTGGCGGTGGAGGACGAGCGTTTCATCTTTCGCCACTTCGACCTGATGCAGCGGGTGGTGCCGGTGGACGTACCTTGCCTGTTGTCGGTGAGTGCAATCCGCGCGATCTGCGAGCTGCAGCCAGATTTCCTGTCCGGCCGGACCATCGTGCTGATCGACAACATCCTCCGCCCTTATAAGGAAAAGCGCCGTTCGCTTGAAGAGGCGAGCAGGCTCCCGTCCGTCATCGTCGACAGGAAGCAACGCGCCGGGATGTCGCTTGATCCCGACCAGGGCGTCTTCCAGGCTGGCTCCGTTGCGGTTTCCGCGCTTCAATTCGCCCTTCATTGCCGGCCGAGGTCGATCGGCTTCCTCGGCATTGACATTTCAAACGCGGCTACACAGGCTCGCTTCTACGAGAAGAGCGGCAGCGTTGCATTTTCGGGGGTGGCACGAGCCGAGGATGCCATCCTCAGCCACTTTGAACTGGCAAGGACGGTGGCGACGGAAAGGGACATTGCGCTAGTCAATCACTCGGCGGTTTCGGCTCTTATCAAGGTCGGATTTGACTATGATGACCATTATGCATCGATCGGCCGCTAAAGGAGCCGGATTTCGAGGTCAGTCGCAGTGGACTTCGATGTATGACGGAATTATCGATCACCGCTGTGCGCAACTGCCTCGAACTTGCATGAATACCGCCAGCCCTCATCGTGTAGGATATCGTGAAGACGTTTCGACAGTTTCTGACAAGAGCAGGACGCAGGCTGGATCTGTTTCAGCGCAGACTTCGATTCCAGGTGATAGCATCGAGGTTTAATCCTCGACGCATCCCGGTGCTGGATCGGAACTCCTTTCGTGGCAGCCGGGTTATCGTTTTAGGACCAGCCAGCACCGTTCTCGAGGATCTCGACGCCGTCGACGTGGACAGCTTCGATTTCATCGTGCGATTGAATAACGGCATCGCTTTGGCGCTGCAAAATCCCGACGTGCTTGGTTCCCGGACCGACATCCTGTTTCACAACCTGAACGAAACCGGCGACCGAAGCGCCGGCGCGATCCCCATTCCGCTTTTACTGAAACACAAGGTAAGGCATCTCGTGTTTCCTCACTGGGGCTTTCGAGGAAGCAAAGCGGGGCTCTACACGAAGAAGGTGGAAGTGGGCTCGCATCCGCAAATTTCCCTCGTGGTTCCGCCTGCAGCCTTCTGCGAGGGTGTCCGGCAAAGATTGGCGGATCACAAGCCAACGACCGGCGCCAGCGCGTTGCTCTTCTTTCTGGAATGCGATCTGCACGAGCTTCAGGTGCATGGCTTCACCTTCTTCCAGACCGCTTATCTGACCGGCTACAACGACGCCGTGAAATCAGACGAGGACGCGTCCGACTGGGTGGCCGCATCAAATATTCACGATCCGCTGCGCGAGAAAGCCGTGCTGCGCGAGGCGATCGACGAGGCGCGGAATCGCGGCATGACCGTTACCTTAGGCAAAAACGTCGCGCGCCATCTTGACTGACCGTCACGCGTCGACGTCGAAAGCCAAAGATGATCTCGGTGCATCCCGCATCAGCTCCTGCCGACGATCTTCTTCAGAAAACCCATCAGGCCCCGACGCTGGCCCGCGGTATTTAACGCTCGAAAGTACGTGACGGCATCACCCCTGGTATCTCGCGGGGGGAGAAATTTGCTGTAGTCGGGCAGTTCGCGGCTGTCTCCGAAGATGTTTGCCTGATCAAGAAACTGGTAGATTGACGTCGATGCGTTGCGGAGCCGGGCCGCTAGGTCGGAAGCTTCCTCTTCCATCCGGGCCAAGTCCGGCACGATATTGTAGTCAGAATCAAGCTGACGGGGCGTCATGGGATAGACGAGCATCTCGGAAAGCCCCTCGTTCTTGTGTGTGTTGGATAGGAACGGGATGAACGGTGTTGCGGCCTTGGCTGCAAATATGTTCATGTGGTACCGGCCGCTCACAAAAAACGGTGCAGCCTTTATGGTCGCGAACGCCTCATGCCGGGTCGCGCTGCTTCCAAGGACATGAACCTTCTCGCCAAATTTCTGCGATAGCTGGTCGGCGACCTGCATATCCGCGTCGGCAGAGGCCACGACGCAAACGCCGCCGTGGCGTTCGACAATCTCCTCCGCCACGCGCAGGAAAAGAGCGGGAGCAAGGCTCTCGATGCGAGCCATGCCCGACAGCGCGGGAAATCCGGGCGTCGGATCATCCGTGCATTCGAGTGTGTCGTAGAAGGCCAAATCGGGCAACAACGCGGTGTTGTTGACGCCGACTTCCCTCAGGAAGTGCAGCGAGGCCGGCTCTCTTGCGAAATTCTTCTCGAAAACCGTATTGTAAACCTCTGTCGCAAACCGGGTAAAATCGACGTCGAGGGAGAAAACCGTCTGGTTTATCGACCATACAGATTTGCCGAACATTCGCGATGCGGCAATAGGAGCGGAGAAAAGATTCTCCGCATTGTAGAACTTGGTGCCGACCATCGTACCTTCGCCCTGGAAGAGGACGAGGTCAGCGTCGGCCAATGCAGCAATTTCTTTTTCGCTGTAGGTTGCTTCAAGTATGCGCATCGAGTTTTTCTGGTTGCGCATCATTTCAACGAGTTCGAGCCTCAGCTGCTCTTGTGGAACATGGTTCAGGCCAGGAAACTTCGATTTCAGCGGGAGCGTCGAAATTTCCACTTCGCCGAGGTGTTTTCGCAAAAAGCGGATCAAGCCCAAGCTGGTCGACTGGCACCCCCAGTTTTGCCGGTCACCGGTGTAGTTTGTGATTACGATCTTCACGTTTTCAGACTCCAAGCTATGGGAGAGATGAAGGGGATTAGCCTCTCGTTCTTACCAAAGGACTGCATTCGTCTCCATGACTGCCAAACCGAGAGCTTCTCGACCGGAGAGGTCTCCACGGTACGGCCTGGCTGGGCGATGCTCATCGTCTTGCCGCACCTACCGCCCATGCGAGCCTCAACCGCGCGACGGCAGATCCGGAAACATCCTTTCGAACGCGGAGATCTCGCGACGATAGGCCAAGCTTGACCAGCAGCCCTTCCTGAGGGTCGACATCCGCAGACGATGCCAGGGCTTGTTCGGGCCGTGAAAATGCAGGATGAGCGGCTTGGGGCTGAAGCCGACCGTCGCCAGATTTCCGTTGTCGCGGCGCTGCAAGGCCAGCCGACCCCAGGAGCAGTTCCATGCCGGGTCGAGATGGGTGATGCGATCCTTGAAGATGATGTTGATGCGATCCTGGTCGACGGTCGGATAGCCTTGCGCCGCGACCATATCCTCCATCTGCGCCTGGAGGCCAGCGCTGGCACGGATGGCATCGCAATCCATCAGAAGGACACCCGAATTGATGTAGCTGGGAAGATATGCCTCGCCACCCAGGATTTCCGCTTGGCGATGCAGCGGCTCGACTTTTCCGGCAGCGCGCCAGCGCATCACGGCGAAATCACGCACGCCGGCCAGCGGATTGCTCCCGAGGTCTATGCCTGCCGCTGCCGAGAGATCTCCCGTCACCATGGTGTCGCCGTCGATATAGAGTATGCGTCCGGATGCTATGCGCGGCAGGAACATGCGCCCCAGCGCGGTCGGCGTGATGAACGACTTGGGGCTGGTCGCTTCGTGCAACCACTCTTCCGGCAATTCGAACGGAGTGATGGCACATTGCGGGAACTGACGCTGCAGATCTTTCACGCCGCGCCACATCCAGTCTTCAAGCGATAAGCCGGCGAAGATGATCTTCAGCGGCCGGCTCGTGCGCTTCAATGCGGAATAGGCAGACCGAAGCGTCGGAAGGAAGAGGCCGCGATCGGTAACATAGGCGACGGCAAAATCCGCGCTCATGGCAGTCTCCCGGCCAGGAACAGTCCACGAGGTGGTTTTGGAACGTTCATTATTTCCTTCTCCCGCTCGTCCCGTCCTGTCCAATCAATTTGTCATAGATATCGTCAAGGGCCAGAGCCTCGTTTTCCAGGCTGAAGTGCCGGCAGACGTGCTTGCGGCCGGCGTGTCCTGCCTCGATCGCCCGTGCCGGGTCCGCCAGATAACCTGCGATCGCGTCGCGCAGGGGATCGTAGGCTCCGGCGGGAACCACGAGACCCGTCGTGCCGGGTTCGATCTGTTCCGCGTAGGCCCCGGCGTCGCTGGCGACCACTGCGGTCTGCGATGCCATGGCCTCGAGCGGCGTGAGGCCGAAGCCTTCGTTGCGGGATGGCGCGACGTAGAGGGTCAACCGCCGGTACCAGGGCTTGATGTCGTCGACTTCCCCGAGAAAGCGGATGCGGTCGGACAAGCCGGCGTTGCGGATGGCCGTCTCCAACCCGTCGGTGAAGGCCCGATGCTCCGCCGTTGCCCGGCCGCAGACCACGGCCGTCCAGTCCGGATGGTGCGGGAGGAGGTCGATCATCGCCCGAACGAAGAGGTCGGTGCCCTTCTGATGCCGCACCCGTCCGAAACAGCCGACGAGATAGCGGCCCGGAAGGCCGGTGGCGGCCATGGTGTCGTCATGGCTTTCAGGCGGATGGAAAACGGCGAGATCGACGCCGTGGCGGATAACCGTATGCGGCACCTCCAGGAAGGAGCCGGAGCGACCGCTGGTGGCGACGACGGCATCCATCTGACGAAGCAGCCATTTCGTATAGCTGGTGTGGCTGCGTTGCGCAGCCGACGTGAACAACAGCCTGAGCGGCATCCGCAGAACCGTCTTGAGCAGAAGGCCGAAGAGCATCTCGTTGTTGCGGCGAGCATGCCAGACCCGCAGCCGGTGCCCCGCCGGCGGTCGCCAAAGCAGAGGCAGATCCCGCCAGCGCATCCTCGGCAGGTGGTCCGGCAGACCGGGGCCGAGCGTCGTGATCCCGCGGCCCTGGCGCTCTTGCTCGGGCACCAGTTGCACGACGGTCGATGTCACGCCGGAAAGGCGCCGCTTGAAGTGCGGCGCTATGACGGTGATGTCTTTGAGAGAAGCCAAGAGCTGCGCCGTCAGCCCCAGGTG
>DASUPM010000133.1:0-4322 GCA_036281095.1 Pseudorhizobium sp. | reverse complement strand
CTCGATACCGTCGGCAGCTTCGACCTTGCCGGCATGACCGTCGAGGTCGTCGACCCCGTTGCCGATTACGCCGAACTGATGGAAAGCCTGTTCGACTTCGGCGCCATCCGCTCCCTGATCTCCGGCGGCTTCCGCGTCGTGATGGATTCCATGGGCGCCGTCACCGGCCCCTACGCGAAGGAGATCATCGAGAGGCGTCTCGGCGCGCCGGAAGGCTCGGTGCGCAATTTCACGCCGCTGCCGGATTTCGGCGGACATCACCCCGATCCGAACCTCGTTCACGCCAAGGAGCTCTACGACGACGTGATGAGCCCCTCCGGCCCTGATTTCGGAGCGGCCTCGGATGGGGACGGCGACCGCAACATGGTGGTCGGCAAGGACATGTTCGTGACGCCTTCCGACAGCCTCGCCATCATCGCCGCCAATGCCAAATGTGCTCCCGGCTATGCCAAGGGCATCACCGGGATCGCCCGCTCGATGCCGACCAGTGCGGCGGCCGACCGGGTGGCGGAGAAGCTCGGCATCGGCATGTACGAGACCCCCACGGGATGGAAATACTTCGGCAACCTGATGGATGCCGGCAAGGTCACGGTCTGCGGCGAAGAGAGCTTCGGCACCGGCTCGGACCATGTGCGCGAGAAGGATGGCCTCTGGGCCATCCTCTTCTGGCTGAACATCATCGCGGCGCGCAAGGAGAGCGTCGCGGAGATCGTCCGCAAGCACTGGGCGGAATACGGCCGTAACTATTACTCCCGCCACGACTACGAGGAGGTCGATACCGATGCTGCGAATGGCCTGATGGAGGCCCTTCGCGCGAAACTGTCGGTGCTGCCCGGCCAGAGCTTCGGCGCTCTCAAGGTCGAAGCCGCCGATGATTTTGCCTATACCGATCCGATCGACGGCTCCGTCAGCACCAGGCAGGGCATCCGCATTCTGTTCGAAGGCGGCTCGCGCGTGGTCTTCCGCCTTTCCGGCACCGGCACCTCCGGCGCGACGCTCCGCCTCTATGTCGAGCGCTATGAGCCGGATGTCTCCCGACAGGACATCGAGACGCAATCGGCACTCGCCGACCTGATCTCCGTCGCCGACGAGATCGCCGAGATCAGGAAGCGCACCGGGCGCGAGGGCCCGACGGTGATCACGTGACCCCGGAGATCGCCCCTCACCCTAACCCTCTCCCCGCTCGCGGGGAGAGGGGAACCTGCCTCGATTGGGAGGCGGAGACTGTCGACAGGGTGCCGCGACTATCCTTCTCCCCGCCCGCGGGGAGAAGGTGCCGGCAGGCGGATGAGGGGCAGCAGCGAGATGAGACGGAGAGCGGATGCTTGATGCCCGGACCCTCGGCCTGACCCTCACACCAACCGGCGCCGACTTCGCCGTCTGGTCGGAGCACGCCGACCGGCTTGAACTGTGCCTCTTCGACCAGGACGGCGAGCGCGAAAAGGCGCGCCTCCCCATGCGGCGTGGCACCGACCACGTCCACCGTGTCAGTGTCGCCGGAATGGCCGAAGGTACCCGCTACGGCTACCGCGCCCAAGGCACCTACGATCCCGATCGCGGGCTGTGGTTCGATCCGTCGAAGCTGCTGCTCGATCCCCATGCCACCGAAATCGACCGCCCTTTCGTCTATGACAAGCGCCTGGCGGAGTTCGGATGCGACACCGCTCCGCTGATGCCGAAGGCGATCGTGCGGGAGCACCGGCCGGTGCAGCCGGACAAGCCCGTCTTTCCCGTCGGCGGATTGATCTACGAGCTTCAGGTGCGGGCCTTCACCAAGCTGCATCCGGAGGTGCCGGAAGACCAGCGCGGGACGATCGCGGCTCTTGCCCATCCCTCCGTGATCGCGCACCTCAGGCACATCGGCGTGGACGCGGTGGAACTGATGCCCGTGACCGCCTGGATCGACGAGCGGCACCTGCCGCCTCTCGGACTGACCAACAGCTGGGGCTACAATCCCGTCGGCTTCATGGCGCTGGACCCGCGCCTATGCCCTGGAGGCGTGGCCGAACTGCGCGATGCGGTGGCGGCCCTGCACGAGGCCGGCATCGGCGTCATCCTCGATCTCGTCTTCAACCACACCGGCGAGAGCGACCGGGCCGGGCCGACGCTTTCGCTGCGCGGCCTCGACAACCTTTCCTGTTTCCGCCACGTCGACGGCCAGCCCGGCACCCTGATCAACGACACCGGCACCGGCAACACGGTTGCCTGCGATCATCCCTTCGTCCGCCGGCTGATCCTCGACAGCCTCCGCCATTTCGTGATGCACGCCGGCGTGGACGGCTTCCGCTTCGATCTCGCACCGATCCTGGGACGCGGTCCGGACGGCTTTTCTGCGGAGGCCGCGACACTGCGCGCGATGATCGACGATCCGATCCTGTCGGACCGCATCCTGATCGCCGAGCCTTGGGACATCGGGCCGGGCGGATACCAGCTCGGCAACTTTCCGCCACCCTTCCTCGAGTGGAACGACCTCGCCCGCGACGACATCCGCCGCTTCTGGCGCGGCGACCGCTGGATGATCGGCCATCTCGCTACCCGGCTGGCCGGCTCCTCGGATATCTTCGCCCGCCACGGCCACCACCATACCCGCAGCGTCAACTTCATTGCAGCGCATGACGGCTTCACCCTGATGGACCTCGTCTCCCACGAGGAGCGGCACAACCATGCCAACGGCGAGGAGAACCGCGACGGCCACCACAACAACCACTCCTGGAACAACGGCGTGGAGGGCGCGACGGGGGATCAGGCGGTGCTCGATGCGCGAAAGCGGGATGTAAAGGCGCTCCTCTCCACGCTCTTCGCCAGCCGCGGAGCGATCATGCTGACCGCCGGCGACGAGGCGGGGAGAAGCCAGAGGGGCAACAACAACGCCTACTGCCAGGACAACGAGATCACCTGGCTGGACTGGGCAGCGCTCGACGGAGAGCTCCTCGATCACACGGCGATGCTCTCGAAGCTTCGCAAACGGTTCGCTGTTTTCTCCAAGTCCGATCTCTTTACCGACGCCGAAGAGGAAATCGACTGGCTGAACTCGTCCGGCCAGCCGATGACCCGGGAAGACTGGGAAAACCCGGACACATCCGCCGTGGCGATGATCATGGGGACCCACGACCGGGAGAGTGATCGACAGGCGCGCCTGGCGGTCGTCGTCAACCGCTCGGCGGCTTCGCACGACTTCGTCCTCTTGTCCGGGCCCTGGCGGAGCCTGCCTGGCGACACGCTCTGGGAAAACGTTGCGCCCCCGCGCTCCGTCAGCTTCTGCATCTCGCCCTGAGGCCGCACGCCACGACCTCCTATCCATCCGGCGCAAAGTCTGTAAATTGCCGTATCGACGCAGGGGAAATCAGTGAGGAAAAATGACGCGCGAAATATCGCTGTCGGATGTTCCGGGCCTCGTTGGACAGGTCCTGGGGATATCGGAATGGATCGTCGTCGATCAGCCGATGATCGACCGCTTCGCAGACGCAACGCTCGATCATCAGTTCATCCACGTCGATCCGGAACGGGCAGCGGCGGAAAGCCCCTTCGGAGCCACGATCGCGCACGGTTTCCTGACGCTTTCTCTGCTCTCGGCGATGAACTTCGACTGCCTGCCGAAGATCCGCGAGCAGACGATGGGCCTCAACTACGGCTTCGACAAGATCCGCTTCATGTCGCCGGTCAGATCCGGCACCCGGGTCCGGGGCCATTTTACCCTGAGCGACTGCCGGTTTCGCGGCGCCGGCATGCTGATGACGACCTATGACGTGTCGGTGGAGGTCGAGAACGAGAAGAAGCCGGCCTTGACGGCGACCTGGGTCACCATCGTGCAATTCGACCCCGAGGACCGGCCGGCCGACGTTTGACGCGGGACCGGCCGGCAAGCAGTGCATCCCATCCTTTCGTCCATGTTCGATATGCGAGGTCCGATGTTTCCGCTTTCCCACATGATGAAATCTTTCATCCGCAAGGGCCGGCTGACGGTCATAGACGCGGACGGCAGGCGCCATGTCTTCTCCGGAACGTCGGGGCCCGAGGTGACGATGAGGCTCACCGACAGGCGGCTCTATCGCACGCTGGTGTTCAATCCGGAGCTTGCCGCCGGCGAAGCCTACATGGATGGCACCATGCGTTTCGAGGAGGGTTCGACGCTCAGGGACTTCCTGACCCTGTTTTCGATCAACCGCCTGTCTCTCGGCTCCTACCCGCTTCAGAAGGCGATACGCGCGGTCAAGATGCGCTTCCGCAAGCGGCAGCAATCGAACATGAAAGGCGAAGCGCAGCAGCACGTCTCCCATCATTATGACCTCGGCAACGATTTCTACCGGCTCTTCCTCGACGAG
>DASUPM010000132.1:0-5545 GCA_036281095.1 Pseudorhizobium sp. | reverse complement strand
AGCGAGCGTCGCCTTTGCCTTCACCCTGGCGGCGGCGGCGGTGGCGCCCCGGCTGGGTCCGTCACGCCGGTCGGCCGAAGGCAGGAAGGAAAAAGGCCGGCGCGACTGGGGCGCCTGGAGCAGGCTCGATCTCCACCTCGTGATGATCGGCGCCTCCGTGGCGCAGGCGAGCCACGCCACCTTTTACGCCTTCGGCGCCATCCACTGGCAGCAGCAGGGATTCACCGGCACCGAGATCGGCATTCTGTGGAGCATGGCGGTGATTGCGGAAATCGTCGTGTTCTTCGCGTCGGGAATCATTGCTCGCCGTCTCACGCCATGGACCCTGATGCGGTTCGGCTGCGCGGTTGCCGTCTTACGGTGGATGCTGTTTCCCCTGCCGTTCGGCTTTTGGGGCTATCTGGTGCTGCAGTCGATGCACGCCTTCACGTTCACCTTCCTCCACATCGGCGTGCAGCACAAGCTGGTCGAACTGGTGCAGGAGCACCAGGAATCGTCCATGCAGGGCACCTATTTCTTCTACAACGGGGCGTTCCTTGCGCTGGCCACCCTTGTTTCGGGCGTCCTCTACAGGCACTACGGCGCTGCAAGCTATCCGGTAATGGCGGTGGCCGCCCTGGCCGGACTTCTCATCATCGCGCTTGCCGCCCGCATCAGCCCCAGAGGTCGCTAGAAGGCGGGAAGACGACGGATCCCTCGTAGCGCAATCCCGGCTGCCGGTCGCGTGCCAGAAGGAGCGGCCCGTCCAGATCGACATACTCGGCATCCTGCGCCAGAAGAACGGCGGGCGCCATGGCAAGCGACGTGCCGACCATGCATCCGACCATTACCTGGAAGCCGAGGCGTTTCGCCTCCGCCTTCATCCGCAGCGCTTCCGTGAGACCGCCGGTCTTGTCGAGCTTGATGTTGACCCCGTCATAACGGTTCCGCAGGGCCGCTAGGTCCTCCGCCGCGTGGACGCTTTCGTCGGCACAGACCGGCACCGGCCGCCGTACCTGCGCCAGCCGCGCATCGCGGCCGGCCGGAAGCGGCTGTTCGATGAGCGCGATCCGCAGTTCCTCCGCCATGTGCAGGTGATGCTCGAGATTATCGTCCGTCCAGCCCTCGTTTGCATCGACGATGATGTTCGAGCGCGGCGCAGCCTGACGCACGGCTCGCATTCGCGCCGTGTCATCCGAGGTGCCGAGCTTGATCTTCAGAAGAGGGCGCTCGGCGTTGCGGGCTGCTTCCGCGGCCATGGCCTCGGGCTCGCCCAGCGAAAGGGTGAAGGCTGTGGTGAGCGTCTGCGGCGCCAGCCCAAGCTGCCGGGAAACGGATATGCCATTCAGCTTCGCCTCCAGGTCCCACAAAGCACAGTCGACGGCGTTGCGGGCGGCCCCCGGCTTCAGCATCCGTTGCAGTTCCCGCCGGCCGGCGCCGTCCGCCACGGCCGCCGCAACCGAGTGGATATCCGCCAGAACGCCGTCCGCCGATTCGCCGTAGCGCTTGTAGGGGACGCATTCTCCCCGGCCTGTCACTCCGCCGGACCCGATGCTGCAGGTCACGACTTCTGCTTCCGTTTTCGAGCCTCGGGAAATCGTGAAGGCCCCTGCGATAGGAAAGGTCTCGATTGTTGCTTGAAGGTTACGGCGCATGCTTTTGAGCGTCCTGTCGTGGCATTTCCGGAGCAGCCGGTTATATTGCCGCTTGCTGTGCGCGATCAACCGATTGCGCGCTTCGCCTGCCCGAAACATTCGAAAGATACCAGTGCCGTCGTCAACCGCTGAAACCCGGGTCGCCGAGATGGCTTCCGAACAACTGCCCGGGGGCGATGGGGAGCGCGTCATTGCGCGTGGCGACTGGCGCAACCACGGAATCGGCAAGGTATTGCCGGTGCTGGAGCGGTTGGAAGCGAGCGCCGGGCAGGGGCGGGTGGAGATCGACGTCGCCGGCATTCATGCCATCGATACTGCCGGCGGCTGGCTGATCCGGCGCTTGATCACCGCAAAGCAGGCGCAGGGGCGCGAGGTGGCGCTGGTAGGGGCGGCGCCCAATATCGACGAACTCATTTCTGTCCTGCCGGAAGTCGCACCGGCGCCCCCCCGGTCGTCCGGTTCCCGCGGGTCCTTGTTCGAGCGGATATTTGCGCCCTTCGGCCGGGTGGTCACGGATCTCGCGGGCGATATGGTCTCGGCGATGCATATCCTGGGTTCGGCGGTTCGCGGCGCCCAGATGAAGTTCGGAAGAGGCGGCGGCGTGTCGCCGGCGTCGGTCGTCAACCAGATCGATCACATGGGGGTGCGCGCCGTTCCGATCGTTGCGCTGATGTCCTTCCTGATCGGCGCGATCATCGCCCAGCAGGGAGCATTCCAGCTCCGCTATTTCGGCGCGGAAATCTTCGTCGTCGATCTGGTGGGCATTCTCCAGCTGCGCGAGGTCGGGGTGCTGCTGACGGCGATCATGATCGCCGGCCGTTCCGGCAGCGCGATCACCGCCGAGATCGGTTCGATGAAGATGCGCGAAGAGATCGACGCGCTGACGGTAATCGGGCTCAATCCCGTCGGCGTGCTGATTTTTCCACGGCTCGTCGCCCTGACCATCGCCCTGCCGCTATTGACGATCATCGCCAATTTCGCGGCGCTCTACGGAGCGGCGGTGGTCACGCTGACCTATTCGGGCATCACCTTCGACACGTTCCTATCGCGCCTCCACGAGGCGATAGACCACACCTCGGTCGCCTCCGGCATGATCAAGGCGCCTTTCATGGCGCTGGCCATCGGGATCGTCGCCGCCGTGGAAGGCATGAAGGTGGGCGGCAGCGCGGAATCGCTCGGCCGGCACGTCACCGCATCCGTGGTGAAATCGATCTTCGCCGTGATTGTCATGGACGCCTTCTTCGCCATCTTCTACTCGGCGATCGACTTCTAGGAGGCAGGGCGTGGCGGAGACGGTAGGAAAAGACGCAGCGCAGAAGGACAGGCAGGTGGTTCTGTCGGTACGCGACGTCACCGTCGGCTTCGGCTCCAACATCGTGCTCGACAAGCTGAACCTCGACGTCTATCGGGGCGAAATCCTCGGTTTCGTCGGAGCCTCCGGCACGGGAAAGTCGGTGCTGATGCGCACGGTGCTGCGGCTTCTTCCGCGCCGGTCCGGCACGATCGAAATTCTGGGCACGGATTATGACCAGGCGGACGAAGAGCAGCGGATGGCGCTCGATACGCGCCTCGGCGTCCTTTTCCAGCACGGCGCACTGTTCTCCTCGCTGACGGTAAAGGAGAACATCCAGCTGCCGATGCGGGAATATCTCGATCTCCCGCAATCGCTGATGGACGAGTTGGCCTACCTGAAGATCGAGATGGTCGGCCTGGCGGCGGATGCGGCCGACAAATATCCGTCCGAACTATCCGGCGGCATGATCAAGCGCGCCGCCCTTGCCAGGGCGCTCGCACTCGATCCCGATCTCGTCTTCCTCGACGAACCGACCTCCGGTCTCGATCCGATCGGAGCGGCGGAATTCGACATGCTGATCGCCCGGCTGAGGGACATGCTGGGGCTCACCGTCTACATGGTAACCCATGATCTCGACAGCCTTTTTTCCGTCTGCGACCGTATTGCGGTGCTTGGACAGAAGCGGGTATTGGTGGAAGGCACGCTGGAAGATATGTTCGCTTTCGATGATCCGTGGGTTCAATCCTACTTCCGCGGCAAGCGGGCGCGCTCCGTCGTGACGACGGAAGAAGACACTGCGCAATCTGCAGAAGAGTGACTGAAGGCATGGACACCAAAGCAAATTACGCAATCGTCGGGTTCTTCACCTTGCTGGTGATCGCCGCTGCCTTCGGTTTCGTCTACTGGATGGCGCAATCCGGCCGCGGCGGGCCCATGGCGGAACTGGCAATCCGCATTCCGGGCTCGGCCAACGGGCTGTCGGTCGGCTCGCCGGTCCGTTTCAACGGCATTCCCGTCGGTTCCGTGCGCAGCCTCACCATCGATCCGGAAGATCCGCAATATTCGATCGCCTTCACGGAAGTCAGGGCGGACGCTCCTGTCTACCCCTCGACGCGAGCCGTTCTGGAGGTGCAGGGTCTGACCGGCGCCGCCTATATCGAGCTTTCCGGCGGCGACAAGGGCGAGGAGAACATCCTGCAGAAGGCGATGGAGACGGAGCGCCCGGCGGTGCTCATCGCCGACCAGTCGAGCGTAACCAACCTGCTGGCCACGGCGGACAAGATCCTCGATCGCGCCAATCAGGCGATCGGCGACCTGCAGGGTTTTGTCGCGGATGCACGTGCTCCGCTGACCCAGACGATCCGCAATGCCGAGACCTTTACCGGTGCGCTTGCGAGCAATTCCGGCGCGATCGATGAATTCTTGAAGAGCATGTCGACCCTGGCCGTCACCTTCAACAGCGTCTCCGAGCGTCTCGACTCGACCCTTGCCGCGGCCGACCAACTGGTGCGCGCAGTGGATGCGGACAAGATCAATTCCGTGGTTTCCAACACCGAACGGGTGACGAGGAATGTCGCCGACGCCTCCGAAAACCTGGACGAAATCGCCCAGAACATTCGCGACGCTGCATCAGGCTTCCAGCAGGTGACGACCGATGCCCAATCGGTGGTTCGCCGCGCCGATGCGCTGATGGCAGCCATCAGCCCCCAGAACATCGGGACCGCCGTGAACAACATCACCGCCGCGAGCGAGGACGCCCGTAGCGCATTGTCGTCTGCCCGCGGCATCGTCGACGACGTCGCCGAACGGCGCGCCGACATCGATCGTGCGATCGGCGATTTCACCGATCTGGCGCAGAAGCTGAACACGGCGTCTAACCGGGTCGATGGAATACTCGCCAAGGTCGACACGATGCTCTCCGGCGATGATTCCCAGTCGCTGTTCGCCGAGGCGCGGCGGACGCTGGAATCCTTCCGTACGGTAGCGGACAATATCAATGCGCGGGTCGGACCGATCGCCGACAACCTTCAGCGTTTCTCCGCCACCGGCCTCAGGGACATACAATCGCTCGTCGAGGACACGCGGCGCACGGTTCGCAGTCTGGACGACACGATCACCAATTTCGACGAGAACCCGCAACGCCTGATCTTCGGTGGCGAGACGGTGAAACAGTATGACGGCCGGACGCGGCGATAGGGGCTAACATTGATGACCGGTTTCACCTCTTTCCTCCAGATGAACCCTGTTCGTCCCGCGGCTCTGCTGGCGCTTCCGCTGATGGCTGCTTTGCTGGGGGGATGCGGAACGAAGGCGAACAACGACACTTTCGACCTTTCGATCACCCCTGCGAGCACGGGACCGGCGGCACGTGGCCGCCAGATCCTCGTGCCGGAACCGACCGCCCTGAAGTCGCTCGACAGCAACCAGGTGGTGGTGCGGGTGTCTCCGTCGGAAATCCAGTATCTTGCGGAATCCCAGTGGGGCGACACGCTGCCGCGGATGGTGCAGGCGAAACTGGTCGCGGCATTTGAAAACAGCGGGCGCCTGGGCGGCGTCGGCAAGCCGGGGCAGGGACTGGCGATCGATTATCAGGTGGTGGCCGAGATCCGGGCTTTCG
>DASUPM010000131.1:0-3110 GCA_036281095.1 Pseudorhizobium sp. | reverse complement strand
AATGGCTGACATAGACGATCGGGATGCCCGCCTCGTCCCGAAGCCGCTCGAGGTAGGGCAGGATTTCGGCTTTCCGTTCTTCGTCCAGTGCCGCCAATGGTTCGTCCATGAGGAGAAGGCGCGGGTCGCTGAGAAGCGCCCTGCCGATTGCAACCCGCTGCTGTTCGCCTCCCGAAAGAGCCGCCGTCGACCGATTGAGCAGCGGCGCGATCCCCAGCATCTCGACCACCCGTTCGAGCTCTGTTTCCCGAAGAGGAATGCGCGAAAACCATCGGCCATAGCTGAGGTTGCGCCGCACGCTCAGGTGAGGGAACAGGCGCGCCTCCTGGAAGACATAGCCGAACCGGCGGCGGTGGGGCCTGACGAAGATATGTTCACGGGTGTCGAGAAGCACGTCGCCATCCAGGACCACCCGTCCCTCGGCCGGTCGTGCCAGACCCGCGATGACCCGCATGATCGACGTCTTTCCGGAGCCGGAACGGCCGAACAGCGCCGTGACGCCGCCATCGGCGGTGAAACTCGCATCCAGTTCGAACCTGCCGAGCCGGTCCCGCACGTCGACGACAAGGGTCACGAAACACCCTCTTTTCGGCTCACCATGCGCGCAAGAACTTCCGATGCAAGCAGCGCGGCAAAGGAAATGGCGATCGCAAGCAGCGTTAGCCGCATCGCGCCTGCGTCTCCCCCCGGCACTTGCGTGAACGTATAGATCGCCGCCGAAAGGGTCTGGGTTTCTCCGGGAATGTTGGAGACGAAGGTTATCGTTGCGCCGAACTCGCCCATCGATCTGGCGAAGGCCAGGATCATCCCGGCTACGACGCCGGGGAGCGCAAGCGGCAGCGTGACCGACAGGAAAACCCAGGCACGTCCCGCCCCGAGCGTTGCCGCCGCCTCTTCCAGTTTCCGGTCGACCGCCTCCATGGAAAGCTGGATGGAGCGGACCATCAGCGGAAAGCCCATGATGGCGCAGGCAAGCGCTGCCCCGGTCCAGCGGAACGAAAAGCTGAAGCCGAACCATTCATACAGCAGTTCCCCGATCGGCCCGCGGCGACCGAAGGCGATCAACAGCAGGAAACCGGTAACGACCGGTGGCAGGACCAGAGGCAGATGCACCAAGCCGTTCAGGATGGATTTGCCCCAAAACCGGCCTCGCGCAAGAAGATAGGCGACGAGTATTCCCGCTGGCAGGCTGCATATCATGGCGACAGTTGCGACCTTGAGGCTCAGCCTCACCGCCACCCACTCCTCCTCGCTCAACGTCAACCAGTCCAAAAGCCCATCCCCGGCAAGTAGGTCGCGGGCGCGATACTTTCCCCGTCATCACCTTGGTAGCCAAAAGAATTGCCGAAAGCCATCTGGAAGCGCCGGCTTGTCGGTCTGGAACAATCACGACCTGCAAAATCTGAACGCGCACCTCCCCCAATCGGAGGGGTGGCGCTCAAGCCACCTTCCCTCACGCGCCCTTCCGGGGCGCACCTCGCAGGATTGTCCGGGCGAGGCTGGAGGGTTCCGGCAGGCGATCCGCCTCGAGCGAGGCAAACAGCCAGTCGATGAAAACCCGCACGATCGGCGCCGCCCGGGCTTCCGGCCGGCAGACCACATAGAATGCATCGTTGGCGGGAACGCTTAGATCGAAAGGGACGAGCAGTTCACCCTCGGCAATGAGTTTTGCGGCGGTTATCGTATCTCCCAGTGCAACGCCCTGCCCATGCAGTGCCGCTTCGGTGGAGAAACGGGCGTCTCCCATGAAATGCTGCCTGCGGCGTGGCAGGTCCGCGCCGTCGGCGGCAGCCAGCCAGGTGTTCCATTCCCGTCCGTCCCGGTCTCCATGCAGCATGACGTGATCCTCCAGATCCCGCATGGAACGGAGCGGCCGGCTGTTCAGAAGGGTTGGGCTCGCGACGGGAAAGAGTTGAAGGTTGCTCCACAGCCGGGTCCAGACATCGGACCAGTTGCCATCGCCATAGAGAATGCAGACATCTACATCCTGCGAGTGCAGATGGGCGGGATCATTGGAAGCCGCAAGCGTCAGCGTCACGTCGGGAAACTGGTCGGTGAACGAGTGCAGGCGCGGCACGATCCAGAATGACAGAAGCGCCGGAACGCAGTTGATGGAGAGATTGCCGGTCGTGGCGGGACGCGTCACCTGGGCCGTCGCCGCAGCGATGCCGTTGAATGCCTGAGTGACGGCCGGAAGCAGAAGGGCTCCGGCGGCAGTCAACCTGAGACGCTTTCCAGCGCGATCGAAAAGCTCGGTATCGAGTGATTCCTCCAGCGCCCTGAGTTGGTGGCTCACCGCGCCGTGCGTAACACGCAGTTCGCGGGCCGCCGCGGAAACCGAAGCCAGCCGGGCCGTGGCCTCGAAAGCCCGGAGCGGATTGAGAGGCGGAAGTCGAGCCGACATTGCAACATCCTCATGTGAATTTTCCTCACATCGACCGCTAGAACAATGTCAATTGCATTTCCAGCCGCTCTCCGTCGATAATGCCCAAAACAGAGGCGGAAACCCGCCGGGAACCAAATTTGGGCATCATGCCTCTAGGGCAGGAGATCACGCATGGATCAGGAAAAACTGCGCCAGCTTCGCGAGCAATACGGGAGCGGCCATGGCGGCAACCTCTATGATCCGGACTTCCGCAAGGTTGCAGACAAGATCTTTTCGAAGAGCGGTTCACGAGTGGCGCCCTATGCCGGGGTTCCGACCTTCCTTTCCGCTCCGCACATGCCGGTAGACGCCGAGGAACCCGACTTCGGCAACCTGCAGGTTGCCATCACCGGCGTGCCGATGGACCTTGGCGTCACCAACCGCAACGGTGCCCGTTTCGGACCGCGCGCGCTCCGCGCCATCGAGCGCATCGGCCCCTACAACCACGTCCTCAAGACAGCGCCGGTATTCGACCTGCGCGTTGCGGATATCGGGGACGTCCCCTTCCGCAGCCGCTACAGCCTCGACATGTGCCATGAGGACATTGAGAAGCGCTTCAACCAGATCGTCGATGCCGGCGTCATTCCGCTGGCCGTAGGCGGCGACCATTCGATCAGCCAGTCGATCCTGAAAGCGGTAGGCAAGAAGGCACCGGTCGGAATGATCCACATCGACGCGCATTGCG
>DASUPM010000130.1:0-2093 GCA_036281095.1 Pseudorhizobium sp. | reverse complement strand
GATTTCCGAGACCTGCATCACGTCGAGCAGGGCAGCCACCCGGGGCATGACGTTCTTCGCGGATGCCGTCGCGGGAGCGACGATCGTGTCGTAGCCGCCGGTAAGCGAGACGATCAGGTCGGCGAGCGGCTCGGCCAGGCTGTTGGCAAGGTCGGCGCTGTCGGCGAGCAGGACCTTCGACACGCCGTCCAGTTTCGCGGCCGCATCGGCCGCACCCTGTGCGCCCGAGCCTGCCACCAATACATGAACGTCGCCGCCGATCGCCTTGGCTGCAGTCAGCGCCTTGGCGGTCTGGTCGGAAACGGAGGTGTTGTCGTGTTCTGCCAGAAGAAGAATGGCCATGATGTTGTCTCCTGTTTCTTCCGGTTAGAGCACGCCGGCTTCGGACTTGAGCTTTTCTACGAGTTCGGCAACGGTCTTCACCTTGATGCCGGCCTTGCGGCCGCCCGGCTCCTCGGTTTTCAGCACCTTGAGCCGCGGAGACGTGTCGACGCCGAAATCGGCCGGCGACTTCTTGTCGAGCGGCTTCTTCTTCGCCTTCATGATGTTGGGCAGCGATGCATAGCGCGGCTCGTTCAGGCGCAGGTCCGTGGTGACGATCGCCGGAAGCTTGACCTCGACCGTCTGCAATCCGCCGTCCACTTCGCGTGTAACCTTGGCCGAGCCCTCGCCGAGTTCAACCTTGGATGCGAACGTAGCCTGGCCCCACTTCAGGAGCGCCGCCAGCATCTGGCCCGTCTGGTTGGAGTCGTCGTCGATCGCCTGCTTGCCCATGATCACGAGGCCGGGCGCTTCCGTTTCGGCGATGCCCTTGAGTATCTTCGCAACCGCGAGCGGCTCGACCGTCTCGTCGGTCTCCACGAGGATGGCACGGTCGGCACCCATGGCGAGCCCGGTGCGCAGCGTCTCTTCCGCCTTTGCGGGACCGATGGAGACGACCACGACTTCCTCGGCCTTGCCTGCTTCCTTCAGCCGCAGAGCTTCCTCGACGGCAATTTCATCGAACGGGTTCATCGACATCTTGACGTTGGCGAGTTCAACGCCGGTCCCGTCCGGCTTGACCCGGATCTTGACGTTGTAGTCGACCACTCGCTTGACAGGCACCAGGATCTTCATGGGGTCCTTCCTTGATGTTCTCAGGCCGCAGGCGGCCTCTTCCGATCGTTCGCTAAACAGTGGGCGACATGGATACGCATTTTTTGGATGAATACAACGCGGTTTTGGGCCGCAAGCCCTACCGTTTGGTCATATGGCTATGACTGGTAGCCGGGTACCTGCGGCGGGTCCGCCCTCGTCTCCACCGCCTTCGGCAGCACGACGCGGCGGTCGAAGAGCGGAACGCCCTTGCGCCGCATGAGCACAACGAGAACCGCGCCCGCGAGGATGCCTCCCACATGTGCGCCCCAGGACACCATCCCATCCAGATCGATGGCGAGCATGACGAACTGCTGGCCGAGCCACAGGGCCAGAGGAATGAAGGCGGGCAGCGGAAGCGGAATGCGGAAGAAGACCAGAACCCAGAGCCGCACGCGGGGATGGAGGATGAAATAGGCCGCCACGACGCCGGAAATCGCCCCCGACGCTCCGATCAGCGGACCTTCCGAAAGCGGCGTCACGAGGGCGTGGAATGCAGCGCCCGCGGCGGCGCATGCGAGATAGAAGATCAGGAAGCGGACATGGCCCAGCGCATCCTCGACATTGTCGCCGAACACCCAGAGAAAGAGCATGTTGGAGGCAAGATGCCAGAAATCGAGGTGAACGAAGGCATAGGAGAGATAGGTGGCGCCTGCCGGAACGAGCGCCAGCGAGGGGTCGAGATAGGCGTAGTCGGAAACGACGGCGGGAATGAAGCCCAGCCCCAGCGCCGCCAGTTCGCCTATGGCCGAAGGCGACACGGCCGTGAGGGCCCAGCCGCCGAAATTCACGACAATCAGCCCGATCGTCATGTACTGGACGCGGATATACCGCAACGAGTTCGCGTCATGGAGCGGGATGAACATCTGCCGGCCTCCCGCCCATGGTCATCGGTTCTTGCCCGGTACCCAGAGGACATCCGTCCTGCCGTCGTCATTGGCATGACGCGCCGCGACAAA
>DASUPM010000129.1:0-3727 GCA_036281095.1 Pseudorhizobium sp. | reverse complement strand
GACAATTCGCTGATCGTCGGCTCGCCCGCCAGGGCGATCCGGGTTCTCGACGAGACCGCCGTGGCAGGGCTGCGGAAATCGGCCGCCCACTATGTCGAGCGATGGAAGCTCTACGCCCGCGACCTGCGTCCGCTCTAGGCCGCGCAGGCCTCGCAAAGGCCGCGGATCTCGATGGTCGTCTTCGCCGGTCTGAACTTCCTACCGCGCGCCCAGTCACCCAGCCGGTGATCGACTTCATGGTCGTGGAACTCGATCACCTGCCCGCAACTGTCGCAGATGGCGAAGGCGACCGTACCATGGCCGTGTCCGGTGCAGCAGGAGCTTTGCGGATGCGCGCAGGCTACGAAGGCGTTGAGGCTCTCCAGCCGGTGCACCATCCCATGCTCGAGCAGTTTGTCGAGCGCACGGTAGACCTGCAGTGGTGCCCGAAAGCCGCTGTCGCGCAGCCGGTCGAGGATCGTGTAGGCGCTCAGCGGTCCGTCCGACTTGGTCAGGACATCGAAGACCAGCGACTGGTTCTTGGTCAGAGCAGGCGCATTCATGGACGCATTCCTTTATTCTCGACACGGTCGGGCCGCTTCAACTCCGGCATCGGTACGAGGCTCACCAAGAAGAGAACCAGCGCGGCGACGACGATCGATGGACCCGATGGCGTATCGTAATGTAGGGACCCGAACAGGCCTCCGGCAACCGCGAAGGCACCGATAACCGACGCGAAGACGGCCATTTTCTCCGGGCTTGGGGCAAAGCGGCGCGCCGTGGCCGCGGGGATGATCAGGAGCGCGGTGATCAGCATGATGCCGACGATTTTCATTGCGATGGCTATGACGAGCGCCATCAGCAGCATGAAGAGGAGACGCGTCTTTTCCGGCTTCAGGCCTTCCGCCTCGGCAATGTCCTCACTGACGGTCGAGGCGACCAGCGGGCGCCAGAGATAGATGATGGCAGCGAGGACGACCAGGCCGCCGCCCCAGATCAGCGCGATGTCCTGCGGTGTCACCGCCAGGATGTCGCCGAACAGGAAGGCCATGAGATCGATCCGCACCCAACTCATGAAGGCGACGAGAACGAGGCCGATCGCCAGTGTCGAGTGCGACAGGATGCCGAGGAGCGCATCGGCGGACAGCGCCTGCCGGCGCTGCAGCAGGAGAAGCAGCAGCGAGACGACGACGGCGATGGCGAAGACGCTGACCAGAAGGTTCAACCCGAAAAGTAGTGACAGCGCCACGCCGAGAAGCGCCGAATGGGCCATCGTGTCGCCGAAATAGGCCATGCGCCGCCAGACGACGAAGCATCCGAGCGGTCCCGCGGTCAATGCCACGCCGATGCCGGCGATCAGCGCGCGGATGAAGAAATCGTCAAGCATGGCGGCCCGTCCCCTTCGTGTGGTCGTGAGCATGCCCGTGGCTGTGGTGATGATCGTCATGGTCATGGCCATGGTGGCCGTCGTCGGGGTGGCAGTGGTCGGTGATCGAGCCGTCGCCGTGCAGCACCCGACCGTCCGGCAGATGCGTATGGTCGTGATGGTGGCTATAGACGGCAAGACCGCGGCCGGCGCCGCCGAACAAACGCTGATAGTCTTCGCTGCGGCTTACCGTTTCCGGCGTGCCACGGCAACAGACATGGCCGTTCAGGCAGATCACCGTATCCGTTCCGGCCATGACCATGTGCAGGTCGTGAGAAATCAGGAGGATTCCGCAGTCGGTCGTATCTCGGATCTGCCGGATCAGGTCGTAGAGTGCGGTCTCGCCGGCATAATCGACGCCCTGGACCGGCTCGTCCAGCACCAGCAGGTCCGGCTTGCGGGCGATGGCCCGCGCCAGCAGGGCGCGCTGGAACTCACCACCGGAAAGATGCCGCACCTCCGCATCCGCGAGATGCGGAATACCGGTGGCCTCAAGCGCATTGTAGAGGTCACTGTCCGACAGCCTTTCGGTGAGGCGCATCAGACGGCGGACGGACAGCGGCATGGTCCAGTCGATCGTCAGCTTCTGCGGCACATAGCCGATCCGAAGGCCGGCGGTCCGTTGCACCATTCCCTCGGTCGGACGCAACACCCCGGTAACGAGCTTTGCGGTCG
This sequence comes from Pseudorhizobium sp., assembly GCA_036281095.1. Taxonomy (GTDB): domain Bacteria; phylum Pseudomonadota; class Alphaproteobacteria; order Rhizobiales; family Rhizobiaceae; genus Neorhizobium. The sequence continues at coordinate 1,647 of DASUPM010000129.1, read as the reverse complement.
TCGATTTACCGGCCCCGTTGGGACCAATAAGGGTCAGGATTTCTCCCCGCTCTATGGACAGATCGACCCCGCGCACCAGCCAGCGTCCGCTGCGATGAATGCCGGCGTTGCGTAATTCGACGAGCTTCGTGCGGCCCTGCGGCCCTGCATTGACTTCCATCAGCATGTTTTTCTGCAGCCCTGTTGCCTGCGGCTATGGCACACGTTATAGCGTTACGCAATTGATGTAATAACATTACACCCGCATGAAAGGAAGACGCATGAAGACGCTGGCAACACTGTTGGCAACCTCGGTCCTGCTCATCGCCCCTGCGGCCTCGGCCGCGCCCGAAGTGGTCGTGTCGATCAAGCCGATCCACTCGCTGGTCGCCTCCATCATGGAGGGCGTGGCTGAACCGGGATTGATCGTGGATGGAGCCGCCTCACCGCACACCTTCACGATGAAGCCGTCCGATGCTCGAACCGTCGAGGGTGCGGATGTCGTCTTCTGGATGGGGCCCGGTATGGAGGCGTTCCTCGAAAAGCCGCTTCAGGCACTGGCTGCCGACGCGACCGTGGTCGAGCTTGATGATGCGGCAGGCCTGACGAAACTGTCCTTCCGTGAGGGCGGCGCCTTCGAAGCGCATGATCACGGCCACGAGGGACATGAGCACGAAGATCATGGCCACCAGCATGAGGCTTCCACAGAGGATGGCCGCGCTCATGGCGATCATGCAGCCGAAGCCGAGGGCGAGCATCATCATCCCGAACACGGTGAGTTCGACACCCATCTCTGGCTGGACCCTGGCAATGCGAAGGCAATGGCGGCTGCCATCGAGAAGGCGCTCGCCTCGGCGGATCCTGACAATGCCGCAACCTACGCGGCCAATCTGGAAAGCCTGAGCGGCAGGATTGACGCCCTCGATCGGGAAATCGCGGAGACGATAGCGCCCGTGAAGGACAAGCCCTTCATCGTCTTCCATGACGCCTACCAGTATTTCGAAAAGCATTACGGCATTCGCGTCGCCGGCTCGATCACGGTCAGTCCCGAGATCATGCCCGGCGCAGAGCGGGTGGCTGAAATTCATCAGAAGGTAAAGGAGCTCGGTGCTGCCTGCGTCTTCGCCGAACCGCAGTTCGAGCCGAAGCTGATCCAGGTCGTTACCGAAGGAACTGCCGCCCGTTCCGGAACGCTCGATCCGGAAGGTGCCGCGCTGACGGAAGGTCCGGATCTCTATTTCGAACTGATGCGGTCGATCGCTACACGCCTGCAGGATTGCCTCTCAGACGCGTGAGGTCATTCACATACTTAAGCGGAGGAAGGGCGGCGATGCCGCCCTTCCTGTCCATGTCACCGGCCGGCGATAATGCCGGCGATGATTCCTGACGTGATGCCGACCAGCAGGAAGTCGTTATCCACCCGCACCCAGCGCTGGCCGCGCGGCGGCGCCGAAAGACGGTAGCGGCGGTAGTCCCGCACTTCGCGCATCTGGCGACGTTCGGCAGCGGACATACGGTGTCCCTTCCTCCAGTTGTGCCTATGCACGACCACTTTCTTCTCCACCTTGATCTGCCTTTCGACATGCCGGTTGCGATCCGGACCTCGGTGATCGTCACGAGCCTGCGCCATCGGCGCGGCAAGAACGGTGGCGGCGAGCATGAGGGTTA
>DASUPM010000128.1:0-4400 GCA_036281095.1 Pseudorhizobium sp. | reverse complement strand
CTTTTTCATGACGACTTCCTTCCCGTTTTGATGAACGCTTTACCTAGATCCTGCCCATGAGCAGGAGGACGATGACGATGACGAGGACCAGTCCAAGTCCTCCTGACGGACCATACCCCCAGCTGCGGCTGTAGCCCCAGTTCGGCAAGGCGCCGATCAGAAGCAGTATGAGAATGACCAGCAACACCGTTCCGAGCATTGTATTCTCCGCTCCCTATTTCCTTCAGGATGCGGGAACAAACGCATCTTCTATCGTTTTGTTCCATCGCCGCAAGATACCCTGGGTACGGGCCCAGCTGCCACCGCTTGGGTGGCGGGAAGAACAAAACGCGATTCCGGCGAGTCAGCGATTCGTCTCCGATTCGTTCCGGTTTGTTCCAGGTAGGCAGCAGGTTACAGAAACTCCGGCAGAATAGCCTTCGTCACTTGTCATCCTGTCACCGGATTGCCATTTCTAATGCGCCGTGGCGGACGCCCGCGACGGCGATTATTTTTCGGTGCGGACCCAGCTTTGAACTTTCAGCCCCTGATGCTCGGCGGACGCGGCGTTACCGCCGTGCTCGGCCCCACGAATACCGGCAAGACCCATTATGCCATCGAGCGAATGGTAGCTCACGGCAGCGGCGTGATCGGCCTGCCGCTTCGCCTGCTCGCACGGGAGGTCTATACCCGGCTGGTGGAGAAAGTCGGTCCGTCCGCCGTAGCACTGGTGACCGGCGAAGAGAAGATCACACCTCCCGGCGCGCGTTTTTCAGTCTGCACGGTCGAAGCCATGCCACGGGAAACGAATGCGGCCTTCGTTGCGATCGACGAGGTTCAGCTCGCCGCCGATCTGGAGCGCGGCCACATTTTCACCGACCGTATCATGCACCTGCGCGGCCGCGAGGAGACCTTGCTGCTCGGCGCCGGCACCATGCGCAGGATATTGGAAAGACTGCTTCCCGGCCTTACCGTGATCGAGCGGCCCCGGATGTCGCAGCTGTTCTATGCCGGGCAGAAGAAGATCACCCGTCTGCCGCAGCGCACCGCTATCGTCGCCTTCTCCGCGGACGAGGTCTATGCGATTGCCGAGCTCATCCGCCGCCAGCGCGGTGGAGCGGCGGTGGTCCTCGGCGCCCTCAGCCCGAGAACCCGCAATGCCCAGGTCGGCCTCTACCAGGAGGGGGATGTCGAATATCTCGTCGCCACCGACGCGATCGGAATGGGATTGAACCTCGATGTCGATCACGTGGCCTTCGCGCAGGACCGGAAGTTCGACGGTTTTCAGTTCCGACACCTGACGCCCGCGGAGATGGGCCAGGTCGCCGGCCGCGCCGGCCGCCACGTCCGGGACGGGACCTTCGGCGTGACGGGCCAGGTCCAGCCCCTCGACGATGAACTCGTCGAACGTATCGAGACCCACGAGTTCGACGAGGTGAAGGTGCTCCAGTGGCGCTCCAAGGCGCTGGACTTCTCCTCGATCAGGGCCTTGCGGAACAGTCTGGAAGTCGCGCCGACCGTTTCAGGGCTGACCCGGGCGTTGCCCGCCACCGATAGCCAGGCACTCGATTATCTGTCGCGCTATCCGGAAATCATCGACGCCGCAACGACACCGGAAAGGGTCGAGAAACTGTGGGAGGCCTGCGCGCTGCCGGACTACCGGCGGATTGCCCCGGCGCAGCATGCGGACCTCATTTCGACGCTTTTCTCCGATCTCGTCCGCTTCGGAACGGTCAATGAAGATTTCATGGCCGAGCAGGTGAAGCGAGCCGACCGCACGGATGGCGAAATCGATACCCTTTCGGCTCGAATCGCGCAGATACGGACTTGGACCTATGTTTCCAACCGGCCCGGCTGGCTTGCCGATCCGACACACTGGCAGGAAAAGACAAGAGAAATTGAGGACAGGCTGTCGGACGCCCTACATGAACGGTTGACGAAACGGTTCGTTGACCGCAGGACATCTGTGCTCATGAAGCGCCTGAGAGAGAATGCGATGCTGGAAGCTGAAATCAGTGTGAATGGTGATGTCTTCGTCGAAGGCCATCACGTCGGGCAGTTGGCGGGATTCCGGTTTACACCGATCGCCGGCGCCGAGGGCCCGGATGCCAAGGCTGTCCAGGCCGCGGCGCAGAAGGCTCTGGCTCTCGAATTCGAGGCCCGGGCAGCGCGTCTCTACGCTTCCGGAAACGGCGATCTGGCCGTCGGCTCGGATGGCTTCGTGCGCTGGCTCGGCGATCCGATCGCGCGTCTTGCTGCGAGCGATCACATCATGCATCCGCGCGTAATCCTGCTCGCCGACGAGCAGCTAATGGGCAACGCCCGGGAGCATGCGCTGGCGCGGCTCGAACGTTTCGTCAAGCACCATATCTCCACCGTCCTGAAGCCGCTCGACGACCTGTCGCGGGCTGAAGACCTTCAGGGCCTGGCAAAGGGGCTGGCCTTCCAACTTGTCGAGAACCTCGGCGTGCTGTTCCGCCGCGACGTCTCGGAGGACGTGAAGTCCCTCGACCAGGACGGGCGCGCCTCCATGCGCCGCTACGGCATTCGCTTCGGCGCATACCACATCTTCATGCCGGCCCTGCTCAAGCCAGCGCCGGCGGAACTGATCACGCTGCTCTGGGCGCTGAAGAACGACGGTCTGGACAAACCAGGCTACGGCGACCTCATTCCGGCGCTTGCTGCCGGCCGCACTTCGGTCGTCGCGGATGCCGAGTTCGAGCGGATGTTCTACAAGCTGGCCGGCTTCCGCTTTCTCGGCAAGCGCGCCGTGCGCATCGACATCCTGGAGCGGCTGGCCGACCTGATCCGGCCGCTTCTGCAGTGGAAGCCCGGCTCCTCGCCTCGGCCGGAGGGCGCCTATGACGGACGGCGGTTTACCGCCACGACATCGATGCTCTCCATCCTTGGAGCGACGCCGGACGACATGGAGGAAATCCTCAAGGGTCTCGGGTATCGCGCAGACGTCGTCAGCGCCGCCGAGGCCGCTGCGTTCCTGTCGGCGCAGGATCCGGCTGCGGACGCCTCATCGGCTGCACCGGACGCTGCGGCTGCTGTGGCAGCCGAAACGTCGGAAGCCGCCATCGAAAGCGGCAGCGTTATAGTGGAAAATGGTGACGCTGAGGCCGAAGCGATTGCCGAGCCCCATGCTTCCGAAGTCGCGGCCGGTACTGCGGAGGGTGCAGAGTCGAGAAGCGCGGCGGAAGCCGGAGAGGCCGAGGCGCCGAAGCCGGTGCTTCTGTGGCGGCCCGGCGGACGCAATGACAACCAGCGCGGAGGCCGTCCGCAGCAGCGGGGCGAGCGGCACCCCGGCAGCCGTGGCGACAATCGCGGTCAGGAAGGCGACCGCGGGCCGCGTGACGGCGGACGCCCCAACCGGGAAAGCCGCCGCGCCGAGGGTAAGCCGGATCGGCCGGGCCGTGGCGACAGGCAGAATCGCCCCGATCGTCAGGAGCGCGGCAAAGCGCCGCAGCCTGCACGATTCGAGGCCAAGCCGCCGCGCAAGGAGAAGCCGATCGATCCGGATTCACCCTTCGCCAAGCTTGCCGCGCTCAAGGAACAGATGAAGAAGTAGCCATGACGGTCGTAGAAGAACCACAAGCCGGCTCGCATCAGCGTATCGACAAGTGGCTCTTCTTCACCCGCATGGTGAAGTCCCGGACGCTGGCGCAGATGCTGGTTGCCCAGGGTGCTGTGTCCGTCAACGGCACATCAATTGATCAGCCAAGCCACCTTGTCCGGCCGGGCGACGAGGTTGAGCTACGTCTCGAGCATCGCGATGTCCATCTTGTCGTGCAAGGCGGTGGAAGCCGGCGCGGACCCTATGAGGAAGCAAGGCAGCTCTACCAAGATGTCTCGCCGGAGAGCGAGCCGAAACGGCTCACGCCTTTCGAGCGGGCCCAAAGGCGACCGAGGCCCATCGGCGGAAGCTCGAGTTCCTGAGGGGCGGCTTCTCCTGTCGCTGTTTCCGGTCGGGAGAATAATGCTTCCGATACGGCCGTTTCCGTGGAAGCTTTATCCTTGCTAAGTGTCGGGAAAGGTTTTACCTCACGGTCAAATGACGCGGGTGCCGCGGCCGTTCCAGGGCCGGACACCCCCTGCCGGTTCTGGCAAAACTCCCGCGCCAAGGCCGGCCCGACCGCCGTTTCTGGAGTGCCGCATGACTTACGTCGTGACTGATAATTGTGTCCGCTGCAAATATACCGACTGCGTGGAGGTCTGCCCGGTCGATTGCTTCTACGAGGGCGAGAACTTTCTGGCCATTCATCCGGATGAATGCATCGACTGCGGCGTCTGTGAGCCGGAATGTCCGGCCGAGGCCATCAAGCCGGACACCGAGCCCGGCCTGGACAAGTGGCTGAAGGTGAACGCCGAATACGCCCAGATATGGCCGAACATCACGGTGAAAAAGGACCCGCTTC
>DASUPM010000127.1:0-3874 GCA_036281095.1 Pseudorhizobium sp. | reverse complement strand
ATGACAATGTCGGCCTCGACCGGGAGCATATCTGGGTCATCGATCCCATCGACGGCACCCGTGCCTTCATTTCGGGCGTTCCGGTATGGGGCACGCTGATCGGCTTCCAGAGCGGTGGCCGCTCGGTGATGGGCCTGATGGACCAGCCGTTTACGGGTGAGCGCTATTTCGCCGACGGCGAGCGCTCCTGGTACAGCGGACCCGACGGCGAGCGGCAGATCAGCACCCGGGCCTGCGAGACGCTTTCCGAAGCGATCCTGTTCACGACCTCGCCGCATATCTTCCTTCCTGATGAGGCGGAGCGCTATCGGGCGGTGGAGCAGCGCGTGCGCCTGTTCCGCTACGGAACGGACTGCTACGCCTATGCACTGCTCGCCGCCGGTCACGTGGATCTGGTGATCGAGAGCGGGCTGAAGCCCTATGACGTCGGAGCTCTCATTCCGCTGATCGAGCATGCCGGCGGCATCATCACGACCTGGGACGGGCGGCGGCCGGAGGCGGGCGGAAACATCGTCGCAGCCGCGACTGCGGAACTGCATGCACAGGCGATCGACATCCTCAACGCCAGATAGGTTGCATTGTCAGGCGTGTTTCAGGCGGCTGTTTCCGACAGATCCATGCCGCCGTCGAGACCCGGCATGAACGCCTCGATCGCGGCCAATGCCTGGGCGCGATAGACATCGCGCTCCTGAAGGAGTTCGTGGCGGGCCCCGTTGATGGTGACCAGCTGGCCGGCGCGGAAGTTCCGCGATAGTTCCTCCTGCGCCGAATAGGGAATGATTCCGTCGAGCACGGGGGCGAGGACGAGGGTCGGAATGGTGATCCTCGTCAGGTGTTCCTGCGTGGAGACGCGCCTGGCCGCCCTCAGCGTCTCGTGCAGCCAGCGGAAGGTCGGCGCCGCGACCGTCAGGTCCGGATGAGCCTCGATGATCCTCGCGTTGCGGGCGAAGCGCTCGACGGAGGCGGTCAGAGGGTTGCCGGGGAAGGGCCGGTGGCTCCGGTCGCCGCCGGTCGACAGGCGGCCGAGGCCGGTCCAGCAGGCCAGGGCGGCGAAGGGACGGATGACCCCGATCGGCAGGCTCTCGTGCCTGAGCCCGACATAGGGAGCGGCAAGCGCCATCCGGCTGATGCGGTTCGAAAGGCGAGGGGCCGCCGACAGCGCCACGAGAGCGCCGGTGGAATGGGCCAGAAGGAAAAAGGGCAGGCGGGTGTCGGGCAGAACGATCTGCTCGAGAAAGATTTCCAGATCGCGTTCGTAGTCCGAAAGACGCCGGACATGGCCCTTGCGGCTGTTCCTGATCAGGCGGTCCGAGCCGCCCTGACCGCGCAGGTCGAAGGTTGCGACCCAGAGGCCCAGGGCGTTGAGATCGCGGATCGTCTCGAAATACTTCTCGATGAACTCGTTTCGCCCGTGCATCAGCACGACCGTTCCCTTCGCCGGTGATATGCCGGAGCGGAAGATCGCATAGCGCAGCCGCACGCCTCTGTGGCCGGTGAAGTAGCCGGCAGTGCAGTTGTCGGGCGGCGGGTTGTCCGGCGTAAGGTGAAGGATGTCGTCCATCGGGTCCACGGCTGGCGGGAAGTCTTCACAAGCGATAGGCCCTGGCATCGTGAGGTCAAGGGGAAAGCTGAAGAAAAGCCGGCTCGGAGAGCGAACGACACTCTTCGAGCCGGCAGCCAGACTGAAGAGAAGGGACGTGCTTCAGTCGACGACGGAACTTTGTCCGCCGATCGAGTGTGTTCTAGTCGCCCGAGATTGAACCCAAGCAGAACCGGCCGTTCATCTGCCGTTCAGCCGGTGGAAGAGGCTGCAGCGAAGGGGTCTTGAAGCGGAAAACGACAATTCCCATCTTTTTGCTGCGGGCGCCGAAAGGGCCTGCGGAACGGCCGCCGCATCGCCTTACGGGGTGCGGGGTCAAGGAAAAATCGCAACACGTCGCTTCCCAGGAGGACACACATGCGTCACGTAGACTTCTCCCCCCTTTACCGCTCGACCGTCGGTTTCGATCGTCTCTTCAACCTGCTCGACAGCCGCGGCCAGCCGGAGCAGGCACCGAGCTATCCGCCCTACAACATCGAACGCACGGGCGATAACACCTATCGCATCACCATGGCCGTTGCCGGCTTCGACGAAACGGAACTCAGCATCGAGGCCCATGCCCATGTGCTGACCGTCAAGGGCGAAAAATCCGCGGAAGAAAGCAGCGAACAGAGCGAATACCTCTATCGCGGCATCGCCAAGCGCGCCTTCGAGCGCCGCTTCCAGCTTGCCGATCATGTCGAGGTCCAGGCTGCTTCGCTGAAGAACGGGCTGCTCCACATCGACCTTCTGCGGAATATCCCGGAAGCGATGAAGCCGCGCCGGATCGCCATTGCCGCGGAAGCCGGCGACGCGGCGAAGACGATCGAAGCCCAGGTGGCTCCGCAGCAGGTCAACTAAGACTTCAGCCTCTCCCAAGGCTCAGGCGGCTCCTCCTTGCGGAGGGGCCGTTTTTGTTGGTGCGCGCTCGGTGGCGTGACCTCTTGATGGCGCGGGATCAACGAGGTAATGTCTATACATTGTTTATACGCGAGGGAGCGATGCGCGTTACCGTCAAGAAGTGGGGCAACAGCGCAGCTGTGCGCATTCCGGCGGCTATCATGGAGGCAGCACAGATCGCCCCCGATGCCGTCGTCGATGTCTCCGAAGAGGATGGCCGGATCGTCATTGTTCCGCTGCGCAACGAAGCCTTCGACCTCGATTCCCTCGTGTCAAAGATGACGCCCGACAATCTGCATGACGAGGCCGACTTCGGTCCTCCTGTTGGCCGCGAACTCCTGTGATGGCTCCGTATGTGCCGGAGGCGGGAGACATTGTCTGGCTGCAGTTTTCCCCGCAGGCGGGGCACGAGCAGGTCGGGCGTCGTCCGGCGGTCGTGCTGAGCCCCGCCAGCTATAACCGTTTCGGCCTCATGCTGTGCTGCCCGATGACGACCAAGGTCAAAAGCTATCCCTTCGAAGTGGCTATAAAGGATGGCCGGGACGGCGTCGCGTTGGCGGACCAGCTCAAGAGCCTCGACTGGCGCTCCCGTGATGCCCGACGCAAAGGTCAGGTATCGCGGGAAGAACTGGCCGAAATTCGTGCCAAAGCGGGAGCTCTGCTGGGGAAGCCCTAGGCAATCGCGCCTAAAAACGCATCGACGTCGTCGGCTGTCGTGGCAAAACTGGTCACGAGGCGGATCAGCATCTCGCCCTCTCCGACCGGTTCCGCCATGTCCCGCGGTTCCAGCCAGTCGTAGAACTTGGCCCCTTTCTCATGGGCCGTCTTCATGGTTTCGACCGGCAGGACAGCAAAGACCTCGTTGGACTGCGTCGGCCAGGCAAGGCGGGCGCTGTTGGAAGCGGTGAGGCCCTGCCGCAGACGGTCGGCCATGGCATTGGCGTGGCCTGCCAGTTCCAGCCAAAGTCCGTCTTTCAGATAAGCCTCGAACTGGGCGGCGATGAAGCGGGATTTCGAAAACAGCTGTGCCGTCCGCTTGCGGATGAAGGGCAGTTCCTTCGCCATGGCGGGATCGAAGAAGACGATCGCTTCGGCGCACCAGCAGCCGTTCTTGGTGCCGCCGAAGGAGAGGATGTCGACGCCGCGTTTCCATGTCATTTCGGCCGGCGTGGCGCCGAGCGCGACGAGGGCGTTGGCGAAGCGGGCGCCGTCCATGTGGAGCGGCAAGCCCTCGGCTTTCGCAATGTCGGCGATCGCCTGGATCTCGTCGAGCGTATAGACGGTGCCGGCTTCGGTGGCCTGCGTCATCGAAATGGCGGCGGCGCGGCCGTGGTGGATGGCATCCTGCGGATAACGGGCGATGCGGCTGATGAGGTTTTCCGGCAGCATTTTGCC
>DASUPM010000126.1:0-2537 GCA_036281095.1 Pseudorhizobium sp. | reverse complement strand
AGAAAGCCGGTGATCTTGCCCATTACTCGGCGGCCTGCATGGCGGCGGCTTCTTTGGCGAGCTCGGCGAGCGCACGGCGGTATTCGACCGGCATGACCTTGCGGAACTTCGGCCGGAATTCACTCCAGCGGTCGAGGATCTCCTTCGCCCGCGCCGAACCTGTGTAGTGCAGGTGGTTGGAGATCATCTGGTAGAGCCGCTCCTCATCATGGCGCGTCATGTCTTCGGAGACGTCGACGCGTCCCTTGTGCATGAGGTCCCCGCCATGGTGGTGCAGCTTCTCCAGCATGTCGTCCTCTTCCGGAACCGGCTCGAGCTCGACCATGGCCATGTTGCAGCGCTTGGCGAAGTCGCCGCTCTCGTCCAGCACGTAGGCGACACCGCCCGACATGCCCGCCGCGAAGTTGCGGCCCGTTTCGCCGAGCACCACGACGATGCCGCCGGTCATGTATTCGCAGCCGTGGTCGCCCACGCCCTCGACGACCGCGATTGCGCCGGAATTGCGCACCGCGAAGCGCTCGCCTGCCACGCCCCGGAAATAGCACTCGCCGGTGATCGCGCCGTAGAGCACCGTATTGCCGACGATGATCGCCTGCTCGGCCTTCAGCTTCGAGGTTTCCGGCGGACGGACGATGATGCGGCCGCCCGAAAGTCCCTTGCCTACATAGTCGTTTCCGTCGCCCACCAGGTCGAAGGTGATGCCGCGCGCGAGGAACGCGCCGAACGACTGGCCCGCCGTACCCTTGAGCGTCACATGGATCGTGTCGTCCTTCAGGCCCTTGTGGCCCCAGCGCTTGGCAAGCGCGCCCGACAGCATGGCGCCGGCGGAACGATCGACGTTCTTGATCGGCACTTCGAAGACCACCGGCTCCTTGCTTTCAAGCGCCGGCATCGACTTCTCGATGAGCTTGCGGTCGAGAATGTCGTCGATCGGGTGCTTCTGCCGCTCGGTCCAGTAGGTCGCATCCTTCGCAGCCTCCACCTTGTGGAAGATCTTCGAGAAGTCGAGCCCTTCGGACTTCCAGTGGGCGATCATCTCGTCCTTGGAGAGCAGTTCCGACATGCCGATGATGTCGTCGAGCTTGGTGAAACCGAGCGAGGCCAGGATTTCCCGCACCTCTTCGGCGACGAAGAAGAAGTAGTTGACCACATGCTCGGGCGCGCCCTTGAAACGTTTGCGCAGGACCGGGTCCTGCGTCGCAACGCCCACCGGACAGGTGTTCAGGTGGCACTTGCGCATCATGATGCAGCCGGCGGCGATCAGCGGCGCGGTGGCGAAACCGAACTCGTCGGCACCAAGCAGCGCACCGATGATGACGTCGCGGCCGGTCTTCAGCCCGCCATCGACCTGCAGCGCGATGCGCGAGCGGAGCCCATTCAGCACCAGCGTCTGCTGCGTTTCGGCAAGACCGATTTCCCAGGGGCTGCCGGCATGCTTGAGCGAGGTGAGCGGCGAAGCGCCCGTGCCGCCGTCGAAGCCGGCGACCGTGATATGGTCCGCGCGCGCCTTGGCGACACCGGCCGCAACAGTGCCGACGCCTACTTCGGAGACGAGCTTGACCGACACGTCGGCTTCCGGATTGACGTTCTTCAGGTCGTAGATGAGTTGCGCCAGATCCTCGATCGAATAGATGTCGTGGTGCGGCGGCGGCGAGATCAGGCCGACGCCCGGTGTCGAGTGACGGGTCTTGGCGACCGTCGCATCCACCTTGTGGCCGGGCAGCTGGCCGCCCTCGCCAGGCTTGGCGCCCTGCGCCACCTTGATCTGCAGCATGTCGGCATTGACCAGGTATTCGGTCGTCACGCCGAAGCGGCCCGACGCGATCTGCTTGATCGCCGAACGCTCGGGGTTCTGCGAACCGTCCGCCAGCGGCGTGTAGCGATCGCTCTCCTCGCCGCCCTCGCCGGTGTTCGACTTGCCGCCGATGCGGTTCATTGCGACGGCAAGCGTCGTATGCGCCTCGCGGGAGATCGAGCCGAAGGACATGGCGCCGGTGGAGAAGCGCTTGACGATTTCGACCGCCGGCTCGACCTCGTCCAGCGAAACCGGCTTGCGGCCAAGCTCTTCGGCTGACCGGATCTTGAACAGGCCACGGATGGTATTCATCCGGGTCGCGGTCTCGTTGATCATTGCCGCGAACTCGCGGTAGCGGTCCTGGCTGTTGCCGCGCACCGCATGCTGCAGCGAGGCGACCGCGTCCGGCGTCCAGGCATGGCTTTCGCCGCGCATGCGATAGGCATATTCGCCGCCAATGTCGAGCGTGCGCGCCAGCACCGGGTCCTTGCCGAAGGCCGCCTGATGGCGTGCCACCGTCTCTTCCGCGATTTCCTTCAGGCCGACGCCCTCGATCGTCGTGGCCGTGCCGAAGAAGTACTTGTTGACCAGCTCGGACGACAGGCCGATCGCGTCGAAGATCTGCGCGCCGCAATAGGACTGATAGGTCGAGATGCCCATCTTCGACATCACTTTGAGGATGCCTTTGTCGGTCGCCTTGATGTAGCGCTTGATGGCCTCTTCGGGCGTCAACTCCTCATCG
>DASUPM010000125.1:0-6238 GCA_036281095.1 Pseudorhizobium sp. | reverse complement strand
GTCATGAACATGGTGCCCATCTTGTCGATGCCCATGGTCAGGCCGGCATCGTCGCACCATGCCTTGAAGAGAGAGCGGCCGCGCGCGTCATCATCGGTCAGCGTCTGGCGGTTGTTGCCCCCGGCCACACCCGGGCCGATCTCCGCCATCTCCATGATCGTGTCCCACAGCCTGTCGCCGTTCACGCGCAGGTTCTCGCCGGGTGCTGCCACCATCAGCCAAGTCCTCACCTGTTTTGCCGTTCGTGGACGGCCTGTTGTTCCCGCCGGTTCTTGCCTGTCTTGCGACAGTGAAAGTCAGCATTGCCTTTGTTGGACTTGTTGCTGATAATTTGACCGGTTGGTAAAACATTACAATTTCCGCGCCGGCACTCAAGGCGAAAATCAGCCATCGTCACGGCTGGGGAGGGGAAGAGGGGGATGACGGTACCCAGGGCGGCCAAGACCCAGCGGCGAACGCGGATACAGGAGGAGAAGGAGGAGCGGATTCTGGACGCAGCGCTGGACGTCTTCTCGTCGAACGGTTTCCGCGGCGCCACCATCGACCAGATCGCCGAGTCGGCCGGAATGTCGAAGCCTAACCTGCTCTATTACTTCCGCACCAAGGAGGCGATCTACCGGACGCTGCTGGAGCGCATGCTGTTCACCTGGCTCGAACCGTTGAGGGCCTTCGATGCGGAAGGCGATCCGGAGGCGGAAATCCGGTCCTACATCCGCCGGAAGCTGGAGATGTCGCGCGATTTTCCGCGCGAGAGCCGGCTCTTCGCCAACGAGATATTGCGGGGAGCGCCTCATATCGAGGACGAGCTGGCAGGGCCGCTGAAGGACCTCGTGGACGAGAAGGCGGAGGTGATCCGCGCCTGGATCAAGGCGGGAAAGCTCGGACGGTGCGATCCCTACCACCTGATCTTCTCCATCTGGGCTACGACCCAGCACTATGCCGATTTCGACGTGCAGGTAAGGGCGGTGCTCGGGGAGCGTCGCGCGGGAGAAGGACGCTTCGACGACGCCGCCCGTTTCCTGGAACTGCTTTTCGTGCGCGGACTGGACATCAAGAGCGCGAAAGGCTCCTTCGGCTAGAAGCCCGCCAGCTTCACCATCGCCAGACCGAATACCGAAATGAAGAGCCAGCCGAAGGCTCCGAGCGCCAGCGGCCGCAGGCCCTGCGCCCTCAGGCGTCCGATATTCGTATGCAGGCCCATGGCCGCAAGGCCCATGGAGAGCAGGAAAGTCGACAGAAGCGTACCCGTGTGCTGGATGCCTGCCGGAATGGTGACGCTGCTGTTCAACAGAACCATTGCCAGGAAACCGAGCACGAACCATGGCATTGGCGTCGAACCTGCGGTCGGTCCCCCTCGTGGCTGGCGGCGGATCGAGAAAGCCATGGCGAAGACCAGCGGCGCCAGCAGCACCACCCGCGCAAGCTTGGCAATCGTACCCGATTGGCCTGCGGCCTCTCCGCCCTGGAAAGCCGCGGCCACCACTTGCGCAACTTCGTGAATGGTCGCGCCCGTCCATAGGCCGTAGCCCAGGGGATCGAGCGGCAGGAACCCGGCGATCACGGGAAACAGGAGCATGGAGATCGAGCCGAAGATGGTGACGGAGGCCACGGCATAGGCGACCTGCTCGTCGCGCCCGCCGGCGACGGAGTTCGCGGCGATCACGGCAGAGGCGCCGCAGACGGATGTGCCGGCGGCGATCAGATCGGTCAGGACCGGGTCCACGCCCATCATCCGCCCGAGCATCCTGATCGCGACGAAGGTGACGGCAAGGGTGATCGCGACAGCCGAGAGGCCGCCCAGGCCAAGCGCGAGGATCTGGGCAAGCGTGACCTGCAGGCCGAGCAGGATGATGCCGGCCCGCAGCAGGCGTCGCATCGCGAAGGCGATGCCTTGCGATGAACCCGCAGGAAGAGAAACGAGGTTTCCGGCGATCATGCCGAGGACGATGGAAAGGATCAGCGGGCTGAGCCACAACCAGCCGGTCATGCTGCGTACGCCCATCGCTGCGAGGGCGATTCCTGCCGTCAGCAAAAGCCCGCCAAACAACGGCCGGATCGTATCAATGAAGTCCGATTTTGCGTGGCTGGCAGATATTTCAGTCATTTTTTCTCTGTTTTGCAATGCGGATGCAAAAAGCTTCTCGCCTGCTTCCCAAAACAAATCCAATGAGTAATATTTCTTCTATTGATCGATAAAGGCGAACGAATGCGATGACGCTGGACCAGTTGCGGGTTTTCGTGGAGGTGGCGGAGCGGCAGCACGTGACACGGGCCGCCGCCGCCTTGAACATGACGCAGTCCGCGACGAGCGCGGCCGTCTCGGCTCTGGAGCAGCGGCACAACGTCATTCTGTTCAACCGGATCGGGCGGCGCATCGAACTCACGGAAGCGGGGCGGCTGTTTCTGCCGGAAGCCAAGGCGCTGCTGGAGCGGGCCGGCTCACTTACGCATATGCTGGCCGATCTCGGCGGCACTGCTTCCGGCACCCTGCGCGTGCATGCCAGCCAGACCGTCGCCAGCTATTGGCTGCCGCCGCGGCTGGTCGGCTACCATGAGCGCTTTCCGCGTGTCGATCTGCAGCTTGTGGTCGGCAATACCCGAAGCGCTGCCGAAGCCGTGCTGGCCGGCCAGGCCGAATTCGGCATCGTCGAAGGTGAGGTGGACATGCCGGATCTCGTGCACACCCAGGTTGCGGAAGACCGGCTGCTTCTGGTGGTCGGTCACCGCCATCCCTGGCAGGACGGGCGACGGATCGATGTGGCGGATCTCGTCGATACGACGTGGATCATGCGGGAAGTCGGCTCCGGCACCCGTTCCGCATTCGAGCGCGAACTGCGCACGCTCGGCGTGGAACCGGCAGATCTGTCGGTGGTTCTCGAACTGCCCTCAAACGAAGCGGCGATCGCCGCGGTGGAGGCGGGCCTCAGCGCCAGCGTGATTTCGAGCCGCGCCGTGCGCTCGCACTATTTCTCCGGCAGGGTCCGGGCGATGGACTTCCCGATGCCGGCCAGGGCATTTTCGGTCCTCCATCACCGCGAGCGGCATGTGACGCGGGCGATGCGGGCGATGCTCGACATCCTGCAGGAGGCGGAGGCACCGGGCGGCGCCGCTGATTAGAGTTCGGATCTGCGCAGCAGGTAGTCGAGGCCGCCGACGCGGAACCAGCGGTAGGCATGGGCGCCGAGAAGCAGCCGGTGGCGACCGTCCGGTTCGGCATGGCTGCTTTCGCTGTCCGCGATGTCGATCAGGAGCTTGCCGTGCTCGCCGCAGCCGACGTCGAGATGAATCTCCACCGGTTCCGGATGGAGGTTGTGAACGACCAGCACCGCGTTGTTGCGCCAGTCGTAGCGCAGTGCAAGCACGCCGGGATCGCGGGTTTCGAGCGCGGTGTAGTCTCCCCAGCCGATCTCGGGTGCCTCCTTGCGCATCCGGATCAGTCGCTCCATCCAGTTCAGAAGCGAATTCGGATCTCGCCGCTGCTCCGCCACGTTCAGGTGTTCGAAGGCGAACGGCCCCTTGGAGATCACCGGCAGGATAGGCTTGCCGCTCTTGGTGAAGCCACCCTGAGGCTCGTCCGACCATTGCATCGGCGTGCGGCAGCTGTTGCGCTCCGGAAGCTCCAGGTCGTCTCCCATGCCGATCTCGTCGCCATAGCGAATGACCGGCGTGCCGGGCAGCGAAAACATCAGGCTGTAGGCAAGTTCGAGCCGGCGCTGATCACCGCCCAGCATGGGCGCCAGGCGTCGTCGGATGCCGCGATCGTAGAGCTGCATGTCCTTCTCCGGTCCGAAGGCCTGGAACACGATCTGGCGCTGCTTCTCGTCCAGCCGACCGAGGTCGAGCTCGTCGTGGTTGCGCAGGAACATGCCCCATTGTGCCGTCTGCGGCATTTCCCTCGTCTTTTCGAGCGCCTCGATCATCGGTCGCGTATCGCCGCTCGCAAGGGCATAGAACAGGGTCTGATTGACCTGGAAGTTGAACATCATCTGGACGCGGTCGCCGTCGTCGCCGAAATAGTCCAGGTTCTGCTTGGGCAGGACGTTGGCCTCCCCAAGGACCATCGAATCGCCCTGCCGCCACTGCAGGAACTCCCGGAAGGTGCGCAGCATCTCGAACTGTTCCTTCGGCTTCTTGATGCCCGCACCCTTCTCGGCGATGACGAAGGGAACGGCATCCATGCGGAAGCCGCTGACGCCGAGCTGGATCCAGAAGCCCATGATCTTCAGGATTTCCGCCTGGACATGCGGATTGGCGGTATTGAGGTCCGGCTGAAACTTGTAGAAGCGGTGGAAATAGTATTCGCCCGCTTTCTCGTCGAGCGTCCAGGTGCTTTCCTGCACGCCGGGGAACACCATGCCCTGGTCGGCCTGCGGCGGCTTTGTCTTCGACCAGACGTACCAGTCGCGATAGGGCGACTTCGGATCGCTACGGGCGGACTGGAACCACGGGTGCTGGTCGGAGGTGTGGTTGACGACGAGGTCGATCAGCACGCGGATGCCGCGCTGCTTGCAGCCATGGGTGAAATCGACGAAGTCGCCGAGCGTGCCGTAGCGTGGATCGACGTTATAGTGGTCGGTGACGTCGTAGCCGTCGTCCTTGCCGGGAGAGCGCTGGAAGGGCATGAGCCAGATGGCTCCGATGCCCAGTCCCGACAGATAGTCGAGACGCCGGGACAGCCCTTCGAAGTCGCCCACGCCGTCGCCGTTGGAGTCCATGAAGGTTTCGACGGACAGGCAATAGACGACGGTGTTCTTGTACCAGAGGTCGCTGATCACGGAGGCTCTCCTGCAGGGCGCTATGCCCGGGGCAATGAGAAGGTCCTCCATTGGTTCCAAAATGACGGTCTGCCTTGGAGGGGCAGGGCCTTCAGGAATGGACAGCAAAAGGGCGCGGCAGCATCCGCTACCGCGCCCTCAGCCGCAAGGCTTCAGGATGTCAGGCTGCCACGCGGACCATCCGGCCGGCCGCAACCGTGCCCTGTCCGTCGAGCTTGAAGTTCTGCAGCATGGCCTGCAGATGGACGCTTTCCTGCGCAAGCGTGGTGCTGGCAGCCGTGGTTTCCTCCACCATGGCCGCGTTCTTCTGCGTCATCTGGTCCATCTGGTTGACGGAGGAGTTGATCTCGGCGAGCGCCGTGGCCTGCTCGCGGGCGGCCGTTGCGATCGATTCCACGTGACCGTTGACGCGGTTGACGAGGTTCTCGATCTCCAGCAGCGCGTCGCCGGTCGAGCGGACCAGCGAGACGCCCCCTTCCACCTCGGATGCGGAGGCGGTGATCAGCGTCTTGATTTCCTTGGCGGCGTTGGCCGAACGCTGCGCCAGTTCGCGGACTTCCTGGGCGACGACGGCGAAGCCTCGGCCGGCCTCGCCTGCGCGGGCCGCCTCGACGCCCGCATTGAGAGCCAGCAGGTTGGTCTGGAAGGCGATCTCGTCGATTACGGAGATGATCTGGCTGATCTTATTGGAGGAGTCTTCGATGCGGCCCATCGCATCGACCGCACTGCGGACGATCTCGCCCGACTTCGTCGCACTCTGCCGGGTCTCGTGAACCATGTCGCGGGCTTCGTTGGCGCGTGAGGAGGCGGCGCGGACCGTCGCGGTGATTTCGTCGAGAGCGGCCGCGGTTTCCTCCAGTGCGGCGGCCTGCTGTTCCGTGCGCTTGGAGAGATCGTTGGCGGCAGAGCTGAGTTCGGCGGAATTGTCGTTGATCGTGCTCGCGGCGCTGCGGACATTGTTCATGGTGGCGCGCAGCGTCACCATGGTGGCGTTGACGTTCCCCTGAAGTTCCGCAAAGGCGCCCTGGAAGCGGCCGTCCATGCTCTGGGTGAGATCGGCATCGGCAAGTGCCGCGATGACGCGGCGCATTTCCGCGACGGCGCTGTCGACGCTGCCCACCAGCTCGTTGACGCTCCTGGCGAAGCGGTTGAGATCGTCGTTCTGGTAGTCCTTGCTGATGCGGCCGGAGAAGTCGCCGGCGACGGCGGAGGCAACCACGGCGGCAATGCTGGACTGCAGGTCGCTGCTGCGCTCGTGGAGTGCGGCTTCCTGGGCCTTCAACTGCTGCATTGCGAGGGCGTTGTTGCGGAACACCTCGACCGCGCGGGCCATTTCGCCGATTTCGTCGCGGCGGCCGGCGTCGACCGCCGTACCCTGCAGGTCGCCCTGCGCCAGCCGGCTCATGGCCTGCGTCAGCGATCGGATCGGCATGACGATGCCGCGGCGGGCGACGATCGTGCTG
>DASUPM010000124.1:0-2811 GCA_036281095.1 Pseudorhizobium sp. | reverse complement strand
ATGTGGACACGAGACCCACGGGTGCCGCAGCTCGCAAGGGAAAACTTACCACTGGAAGGCAAGTTTGGCGGGCAACCCGCCTTCGATCTCGGAGGCGCCATTCAGGAGAAAGCCATGGAGCCGTGGAAGGGTACTCCCAAGCCCGCGATGACCGCCACCAAGCCCGCGACGACCGGCACCAAGCCAAGCACCAGCCCGGCCAAGCCGGCCGGGGGCTCGTGCTGCCAGCCCTCGTCGACGGCCACGAAGCCGATGACCAAGAAGTAAGGCGAGCCGTCTCGGACTGCTATCGGCGGGCAGGCGCGGCGCTCGTTGCACCTGCCCGCACGTTCGGGCGTTGGCGGACCGGCCGGCCTCATCCACGCCGAGACCGCAACGTTCGAGCTGCGGGCGAGCGAAGTCGCCGACCCGCGCCCGGGCGATCTGCTCATCGTCGATAGCCAGACCTTCGTCGTTCAGGGCGAGCCGGAGCGGCGCGATCCTGACCGGCTCGTGTGGAGTTTGGATATTAGCCCGGATTTCCCATTTTACCTCGGCCGCGGCTGACGACCGGCAGCAATTCTGATAGAGATGTCAGCAGCATAGACGCGGTCGGATGGGTCGACGATGGCGGACGCGACGGGTGAAGTCAAAGAGCCGCACCTGCGGGTCGCCTTCGACCGTCCCCTGAAGCTCGAGTTTTACGGAGCCAGGATCACCAGTGACGCCGGTCTGCTCGCCTACCGCGAGCTGGACGATGCCCTCGGCCTGACCGCAATGGCCACCTCGGCCTCGCAAAAGGTCAGCAGGGGCCGGGGTCCAGCGGCTACTTGCACGTGGGAGCCACCGCCAGATACCAGTTTCGATTGACCAGAGGTGGGCGGAGGAGCAGCTTTTCGAGTGCCAGTCAGCCCATGGGGGGAATGTCGGTCAAGATGGACAGCGGGGCTCCTGGGCCAGCCGGGACGCCAGGGATTGGGATTCCGCGTCTGGGATATCTGGGATATGCTCGCGGGCGCCGAGGGAGGGAACCATGAAACGAATTGCATTTTTGTTCGTGGCAGTTGTAACCGTAACAGGCGTTGTTGCGTGGATCACGCCTTCATCGTTGGCAGAGGACAACACAGGCATGGCTGCCGGAAATGCAACAGCTGACACCAAAACACAAACCGACAGCAAAGAAGCCAAGCAAATCATCGTAACAACAATCCCGCCCGGATACCGCGACTGGAGATTCATTTCGGCGGCCCACGAAGCAGGTGAACTCAACGACATACGCGTTGTGATCGGCAACGACAAAGCGATCGAGGCTTATCGTGCAGGCAAGCCATTCCCCGAGGGCACGATCATCGGGCGAGTCGCTTGGAAGATGGTTCCATCAGAAGAGAATAACAAAGCATTTGGTCAAGCGCAATCGTTCGTTCCCGGAGACGCACCCGACTGGTATCTGCAGTTTATGGAGAAGGACACCAAGAAGTATGCCGCGACGGGCGGTTGGGGTTACTCGAATTTTGGTAAAGACCTCAAACCGCTCACCGACGAAAAGATTATGTACTCTTGCTTTTCCTGTCACAAAGCTGTCGAGGCCCGCGATTACATCTTCACGAAATACGCGCCTTGATCGCTGCGGTGCACGCATGAAGCAGCCGCCGACCTCGGCAAATGAGATCGCGCCGAGGATCGGACGACGTGACGGGAGCGGTGGAGCTTGAGGACGGCACCCGCATCGAGTTTCTGAACGTCCGCCTCGACGGTCTCGCTGTTCGCGTTCAGGAACATCCAACGGCGCCTGTTCCCTGGATGCGAGCTCAGCTAGAGAGGTGAGGGATATCCGTTTAGATCTGCATGGGATAGCGGGCGACTGAAGGCTTAGCCCCGATTGAACGGCGTGAAGAAAGCCTCCAATTCGGTGAAGCCGATCGCCTGCTGCGCAAATTGAAAGCTGCCCTTATCTCTAATCTCCAGGCTTGCACGAACGAACGCGCCGAACGCGGCACGAGCGAGCGCTGAACCGACGCTGATGCGCTTGACGCCTGCGGCTGCGAGATCCCGCACACCGAATGTGGCGCCCGGCATGCCCATGACGACATTGACCGGCTTTTCGCAAGCGGCGCAGACCGTCCGGATCGTGTCGAGATCATGGAGACCCGGGGCATATAGCACATCCGCGCCGGCCTCCTCGAAGGCCTTGAGCCGGCTGAGCGTGTCATCGAGATCGGGGCGGTTCCAGAGGAAGTTCTCGCAGCGGGCGGTGAGGACAAAATCGTGAGGCAGCTGCCGAGCAGCCTCGACTGCTGCCTGTATTCTCTCGACAGCCAGGTCGAACTCGAAGATCGGATCATCCTTGCGGCCGGTATGGTCCTCGATTTGAACAGCCGGCGAGCCCGATCGTGGCCGCCACCTGCACCGTCTCGGCCACGCTTTCCGGGGTATCACCGAAACCTTTCTCCAAGTCCGCGGAAACCGGCAGATCGGTTGCTGCGACGATGTCCCGACAGTGTTTGATCACCTGCTCTCTCGAGGCCCCGCCTTCAGGCAGGCCCAGCGCGAACGCCATACCCGCGCTCGTTGTTGCCAATGCTTGAAAGCCCATCGTTGCAAGAATGCGGGCTGTGCCGATGTCCCATGGATTGGGGATGACGAATGCCCCCTCCTGCATGTGGAGGCGGCGGAAGGCGGTGCCTTT
The DNA here is from genome assembly GCA_036281095.1 of Pseudorhizobium sp. Taxonomy (GTDB): domain Bacteria; phylum Pseudomonadota; class Alphaproteobacteria; order Rhizobiales; family Rhizobiaceae; genus Neorhizobium. Next base: position 146 of record DASUPM010000124.1, on the reverse strand, counting down.
GTTCGTCTGATGCGCGACCATCCTGTTTCTCCGTTTGGCCAATGCAGGCGTCCGCATACATCCTTAAGTTCTGGGCGGCCGGGAAGTCGTATCGAGCTGCTTTCGACGTGGTGGCAGCCGCCCGTATCCACGGCCCCGGGCGGAAC
>DASUPM010000123.1:0-3584 GCA_036281095.1 Pseudorhizobium sp. | reverse complement strand
GCTTATATCGGCGGAACAGCCAGCCGGACCGGACGAGATATGACCAGCGATTTGACAGCAAGGGCGGCACATACCGCCGCAATCCGCGAACGCGCAGCGTCCGAGATGAAGGCGATCGGCGTCGATGAGACATTCATCTCCAATCTTGTCGAGACCTTCTATCGCCGTGTGCAGGCGCATCCGGAGCTTGGTCCGGTGTTCGATGCCCGGCTTGCGGGCCGCTGGCCGGAGCACATGGAGAAGATGAAGTCCTTCTGGTCCGCCGTCGCCTTCCGCAACGGCGCCTATGGTGGAAAGCCCGTGCAGGCTCATCTGGGCGTCGAGGGCATGTCGGCGGATCTCTTCCCCAAGTGGCTCATCCTGTTTTCGGCTACGTTGGACGATATCGCGCCGGGCGAAGAGGCCAAGGCCTGGTTCATGACCACCGCCGAGCGCATTGCGCAAAGCCTGACGCTTTCGCTGTTTTACAACCCGGCGCTCGACGATCCGGCGCTGAAGCGCGACTGACGGCCGCACCGGCGCAGGTCCATCTCTCCCGTCTGTCTCCGGCGCCTCTGCTTGACTTCCCCTCGCGCCGGGCCCATGTTGAAAACATGTATACCGAGCGCTCCCATATCCTTCTCAAGCGGGTGTGCCCCATCGCGGGCATCTAGCCCCCGGCTCGGTTGCGTCGCGCCCCGGCCGTGGGGCGCAGGCATTCCGCTCCCCCGGCTGGGGGTGACCTCAGACACGCGGCGTTCATCATACACTCAGCCATTCTTCGCAGCCTCGCAACATCGTGCGACTGCGGCCAACACCAGCAAGGAGATCCAGCAATGGCTCCCGAGACGAAACGCCGCAAGCCGGCCATCACCGTTACCCGTTCCGAACATGCCCGCCTGTCGCGGCTGGCCGAGAGCCATGCCTCGCGCAATCCTGACGTTGCGGACGAACTCCTGGCGGAACTCGAGCGTGCCCGCATCGTGGCCGACGAGAAGATCGGCCCGGATATCGTGCGGATGGGGTCCACCCTCCGCTTCACCAGCGATCTTGGTGAAGACCGCCGTGTGACGCTGGTCTTTCCGGGCGAGGCGGACATCGCCGCCGGCAAGATCTCCATCCTTACGCCGATCGGTGCCGCGCTGATCGGGCTTTCCGCCGGGCAGTCGATCGACTGGACGGCGCGCGACGGACACGTCCATCGGCTGACCGTCGAGACGGTGGAGGCGCCGGTCGAGGTCGTCGCACCCGTCGCGTCCGTGGAATTGCGGCCGGCATCATGATGAGCTTCCGGCCGCCCTGCCGCCTCTCGCTTTTCGGAGGCTGCCTCATCGCAGGATCATAGCCCCTGCACCGCCTCGTGCGGGCAGGGGATCTCCCGTTCATTCCGATGTGCGTGCTCCCCCGGGAGCGATGGAGAACTGCTATGACAAAGGAAGCCTGCATCCTCACCACGAAGGACTTCACCATGCTGGAGGCGATGCTCGAAAGCCGCCTCGGCCGGGAGGATCTGCTCGTCCCGATCCTCCGGCGCAAGATAGGCTCGGCGATCGTCGTGTTTCGCGAGGACCTGCCGGAGACGGTGGCCAGCCTCAACAGTCGTGTCACATTCGCCATCGACGGGAGCAGGCGCGATACGCGCGTGCTCTCCGACGACCGGATGACATCGCCGATCGGCATGCACCTGCCGATAACGACATTGCGCGGCTTGGCCCTGCTGGGGCTTGCCGAAGGGCAGGAGTTCGTGTTGACGAACATCGACGGGAACGAGGAGCGACTCGTGCTCGAAACCGTGCACTATCAGCCGGAAGCCGGCAGGCGCGGCGGACAGGTGGTACGGGATGCCTTGCCGCCACAGCCGCAGAAGCCTCTCCTGAGGTTGGTCGGCGGCGGAATGGAAGAGGGACGTCGGCCGGCACCGGTCACGCCGGACGGCTATGATGCTCCGGGACCGTCTGCCGCTTGAAGATGGACGATCCGGCAAGCGGACGCGGCCCAGGGAATGCGGCACGCGTCCGCACACGAAGGAAGAAGGAACAGGATGTCGGACAATATTCTCTCCGCAGAGGCGGAAGCCCGGTCGCAGTTCGGCCAGGGGCTCGTCTGGATGGCGCTCAGCATGGGGTCCTTCATCGGCATGTCGGTCGGCTCGCGGGAACTTGCCGCGACGCTCTCGATCCAGCAGGTCCTGTTCTTCCGCGCGCTGGTCGGCCTGTTCGTGATCCTGGCGGTGGGGCGTGCGTTGCTGCCTGAAATCCGCGGCATGAAGCGGATAAAGCTGCATTTCCTGCGTAACGTCGTGCATTTTACCGCGCAGTATTTCTGGACCATCGGCGTCGTCATGCTGCCGCTCGCCTCGGTTTTCGCACTGGAATTCACCATGCCGATCTGGGTGGCCTTCTTCGCCTGGATGTTCCTCAAGGAAAGGTTGACCAAGCCGCGACTGCTGGCGACCATCGGCGGTTTCGTCGGCGTTCTCGTCATCGTCCGCCCCGGCATCGGCATGGTCGATCCGGCGGCGGCGCTCGTCCTGATCGCGGCCGCCGGCTACGGCCTGTCGCTCATCTTCGTCAAGCAACTGACGCGCGAATGCTCGCCTGGCGCAATCGTCGTCTGGATGATCCTCATCCAGCTGCCGCTCGGCTTCCTCGCCGCGCTCACCGACTGGCGGGCAGTCCACCTGTCGGACATCCCGTGGATGCTCGTGGCGGGCCTCGGCGCGCTCGCCGCCCACTACTGCCAGGCGCAGGCGCTGAAGCGGCTGGACGCGTCCGTCGTCATGCCGATCGACTTCCTGCGCGTGCCGCTCGCCGCCGTCGTCGGCTACTACGCCTATGCAGAAGCCATCGACCTCTGGGTCTTCCTCGGCGGCGGCATCATCCTGTTTTCGAACTATCGGGCGGTCATGGTGGAGCGCCGGGCGTCCCGCTGACCCTGCAATCGTCAGTTTCTCGGGAAGCTGCGCAATTGCTCTGGCACGTCCCTGCGCTAAAATGGGAAACTGGAGACCACGCTGAGCAGGAAGCAGCATGACCAAGCACAGGATCTATTCCGTCAGTGTCGCAAGCGTCTATCCTTTCTATATCGCCAAGGCGGAGAAGAAGGGGCGCACGAAGGCGGATGTGGATGAGATCGTCTGCTGGCTGACGGGTCACAGCCCCGAAACGCTTGGCGTCGAGCTGGAGAAGGGCACCAATTTCGAAGACTTCTTCGCGCAGGCACCGCATATGAATCCCTCGCGGTCACTCATCACGGGCGTGGTCTGCGGTGTTCGCGTGGAAGACATTCAGGATCCCGTGATGCAGGAAATCCGCTATCTGGATAAACTCATCGACGAACTCGCGAAGGGCAAGGCAATGGAGAAGATCCTCCGAAAATAGCTTTTCGCCGGCCGGATCGCCGGGGCGCGAGGGCCAGCCGCCACCGCGGACGAACAAGGCGAGATCGCGGAATATCAGCCATGCGGGAAAAAGCTTGCCTTCCTGTCGTCTCCGTGGTTTGACCCGCGCCATTCCCGTCGCGCGCGGCGCTCCGTTCCATAGGTATCATCATGTCCGACACGTCGAAGCCCCATCTCCTGATCGTCGAGGCCCGTTTCTATGACG
>DASUPM010000122.1:0-3785 GCA_036281095.1 Pseudorhizobium sp. | reverse complement strand
GTTTCAGTGGCTGTGATGATGGCTGAGGCGGGCCCCAAGTAGTTGTTGCCTGGTTGATGGCGGGACATGCACAGCGTAATGATGACGAACAGCGTCCGGGGCCCTTGCACTGCCGCGCAGGACCCCGCGATGTTTGTCGGTACAGGCCTATAGAGATCAAGCAAGTCCGGAGGGATCAGCCTGAACGGCTTCTGACCGAATAACGACGATCCAGAGTTCTTGTACGCAACCGACGGGATGAGAACTTCCCATCCCTCCTTCCGATCGGTCCAGCGGAGCTCGCCGCATTTCATGTCGTCCAGCTTGCCCACTGCTACCTGATCAACAAAAATTGGTCTCGCCGCAACCATCTCGTCGGAAAGAGATCTACGGCTGAGTCAACGGAGATCACGTTACGACAGCCATTGTAATCCGGCATCTCCCAACGCATTTCTACCGACAAGCGGTAATATCGCTCGTCCTGTTTGCATCGGGTAACGCGGCAGACCGGCATAGTTTCTTTTGTCCGATAATCCAGCAGCGAGCGGTGCCTTGGGAAATCGGCGGATAGACTTCGCGTCCGCCCCGACGCAGGACGAGCCAATTGTTCATCCTGGTGTATCTCGGTGCAGGTGCGGATCGAATCACCGGGCCTTACAATCAGATGCGATCGACTTCCCCGCGCGGACTATCGCCGGAGCCACTCCCCGATCCTTTGCCGCACATGGGCATTCGCCTTTCGAGCCATGGACAGCGGGAACCGGTTGAACCCGTGGGCCCCCTCCGGCACCGCCACGAACTCCGCATTGCCGTTGGCCAGGTTCCAGCGCTCCGCCATCCGCACGCTGTCGTCGAAGATTGGGTCCAGTTCGCCAGCCACCAAAAGGGCAGGGGGCATCCCCGAAAGGTCCGCATGGAGCGGCGAGAGCCTCGGATCGCGCCGCTCCTCGTCCGACAGCCCCGGCGTCAGCCGCAGCAGGTTGCGATAGGCCGCCTGCCCGTCGATCAGCAGGGACTTCGGCGAGGATGACTGTAGCCCCGGCGATCCCGCCATGTCGTAGGCGCCGTAGAAGAGGACGGCGCCCGCGAGCCTCTCCGGGCAAAGCGCGCGAAGATGGAGCAGGGCCAGCGCCGCCAGATGCGCGCCGGAGGATTCGCCCCCGGCGACGACGCGCCCGGCACCGAACTCCGCGGTGGCACCGAAGGCCAGCCATTCCGCCGCGCGCAGCGCATCGCCGACTGCCAGGTCCAGCCGGTCGTCCGCCGCCAGATGATGATCGACGCTCACCACCACCGCGGCGCATTCGTCGGCGATCCGGATATTGATCGGATCGTCGAACCGCGGCGTGCCTATCACCCAGGCGCCGCCGTGAAAGGTGAGGTAGAAGCCCGTCGGCTTCTGCCGCGGGACGATCAGCCGCAGTCGCAGGCAGCGCTCTCCTTGCCCGATCCAGCGCTCGTCCACGTGCACCGCGCCACCGCGCCGGGAGGGGCCGGGCAGCCTTTCCCAGGCTCTCAGCGAGGCCTGGATCAGCCGCGCGTTCATGCGCCGGTCGGTATGGTATCGCGGGAGGAGCCGGAGAAGGCGATTGAACCTCTCTGCCTGCCGGATATCCCGCTCGTCGAAGCTGAGGGTCATCGGGGGCGCGTCTCTCAAACCTTCGTCCAGTCGAGACAGCCGGTCGGCAGGATGGCGCCGGAGACCAGCAGCGCCCCATGGCTGTAGAATGCGCCTGCATCGCCGCCGCCGGTCATGTCGATCGCCCATACGGTCGCGGTCGCGTCCGACCAGACGAGCAGCCCGTCCGTGGCGGCAAGTCCTGCTATCGCCTCAGCCGGTGTGGTGCCTGGGCGGAAAACGACCATCACGGTGCCGTCGTCCGGCGAGGGCAGCGCTGCCAGCGGGCCGGCAACGAACACGGCGGCCACGAGGACGGTATGGGAGTGGAGGCGTGCGGCATGACCGCTCGCGCTGCGCCGGTGCAGCATCAACCCAATGGCCGCCGGCAGCAGGCCGAACGCGGTGAACCAGAGCAGGTCCCAGACGAGCGGCACCTCGCTGTCCATGCGGATGCGGTGGATGCCGAGCACCCAGTGGGACAGGATACCGTCGAGGATGTGCCACGCGCCGAAGCCGATCAGCGCATCTGCCAGCATCCGCCGGTCGGCTCCGGACGCGGCGAAGTGCCGCCGGCCGCGCCACAGCAGCCAGAGACCGAACGCGGCGATCACATACATGAGCACGTGGAACAGCCCGTCCGTCATGATCAGGAAGCGGATGTCCGAACGCGCCTGCTCGACGGCACTCAGAAGGTGATGCCACTGCAGCACTTGGTGCAGAAGGATGCCATCGAAAAACCCGCCAAGCCCGAAGCCCAGAGCATAACCCGCCCAGCGAAGGGATGACCAGGATCCTGCGGGAGAGAGGTGGTTCGGGTCAGCAGCCTTCACTGTTTCCTCCAGCGGCGAAGCGGCGTTATGCAGCGTTGAACGGGCCGCTTAGCGGGAAGTTCCCACTCCTGAAGCAGTTCGATGGTGCCCTAAAGCCGCCCGCGGTTCCGCGCGTTTAGGCACCCACCGCAGATATCCGAGGAAAACACATGCAGACTCGCACGTCTCAATCGAATTGGGAGCCATGTCTTCATGTCCCCACCTGTTGGACTCTTATCAAGATCTCTTATGCGACAGCTTGATTCGAGGCCCAAGAACTTGATGCATGAACAGTTCAGTAGCGCCAATCCCTGTGTCGAGAGAGATGGCACAAAGAGGGTGGCGAGATACTCCGTCCGAAAGAACAGGCCAAAGTTCCGGTACTGGCTTCGTTCGCCGGATGTTCAGGTCGATCCCCTACAGCTTGGAGCGAGGCCCGGCGAAAGCCGCCTGGCCTCGCTTTCAATCACTGATCAGGCGACCCTCACATCTGTTCCTTCTGAGCGCCGCTGTTGGGCTTGGCAGGACCAAGGACGGGTTTTTCGCCCATCGGAGCCATCGGCGTCGTCGTGAACTCTCCCTTCCCGTCGATCGACTTGCCCTGCGACCAGCGACCGGGGGCGGGGCTTTCGTCACCCAGCGTGAAGCCGAGGAAGGAATAGCTGAACTCCTGGTTTTCTTTCTCCTGCGGGAAGCTGTTGGGAATCGGGAAGGCGGCCGATCCACCCAGTTCCTCCAGTGCCGCCATCCACTGGTTCTGGTGCATCGTGTCGCGCGCGATCAGGAAGGACAGCATGTCCTTCATGCCGGGGTCGGTGGTCATGTTGTAGAGCCTGACGGCGAGGACACGGCCAGTCGACTCCGCTGTGACGTTGGCCGTCATGTCGGCAGCGATGTTTCCGCTGGCATAGATGTGCGACATATCGAACGGTACTCCATCGGAATCCACCGGCATGGCGGAAAGCCCGGCGGACAGCAGGTTCTTCAGGTTCATGCCACCGAGCACGGCGCCACCAATAGGGTCTTTCGCGACCTCTTCCTTCAGGCTGAGCGGCGCGCCTTCGAGATTGAGAGCCACGGCAGTGGAGAGCATCTCGATATGGCCGAGTTCTTCGGCCGCGGTGTTCATCAGCATATCCCGGAACTTCGGATTGCCGCGGGCGCCGCAGGCCTGAAAGAAATACTGCATGGCGACACGGATTTCCCCCTCCACGCCGCCGATCGCCTGTTGCAGGGCGCGGGCAAAGAGCGGATCGGGATTTTCCACGCGCACGGGGTATTGCAGTTTCCCATCGGTATAGAACATGACTGTCTCCTTCAGGTTGGGACCTGCCGAACAGAGAATTGTTCGGCAAGGTTCCTTCCCGGAGTTGGCA
>DASUPM010000121.1:0-9992 GCA_036281095.1 Pseudorhizobium sp. | reverse complement strand
GCGTCTGGGCACCGGACGGCAAGAGCTTCTTCTATACGCTGCAGGACGAGAACCACCGGCCCTCGAAGGTCTTCCACCACATCGTCGGACAGCCGCAGTCGGAAGACCGGCTGGTCTACGAGGAGGAGGACTCCGGCTTCTTCGTCGGCGTGAGTGGCTCGCTGCTGGACGATTTTATCTATATCGACATCCACGACCACGAGACCTCGGAATACCGGCTGCTGTCCACCAAGGACCTGACGGGCGGGTCGATGCTGGTGGCGGAGCGCGAGGAAGGTATCGAATATTCGATGACGGAGGGCGGCGACGTCTTCTACATCCTGACCAATAACGGCGGCGCCAAGGACTTCAAGATCGTGGAGACCCCGGTTGCAGCACCGGGCAAGGAGAACTGGAAGGAACTCGTGCCGCACGAGCCCGGCCGGCTGATCCTCTCCCACATGGCCTTCGCCCGCCACCTCGTCTGGCTGCAGCGGAAGGACGGCCTGCCGCAGATCGTCATCCGCGACCGGAGAACAGGCGAAGAGCACGCCATCGCCTTCCCCGAGGAAGCCTATTCGCTCGGCCTGCAGGGTGCTGCGGAATACGATACCGACGTCATCCGCTTCTCCTATTCGTCGATGACGACACCCTCCCAGCTCTTCGACTACAACATGACGACGCGGGAACGCGTTCTCCTGAAGACGCAGGAAGTGCCTTCGGGCCACAATCCGGACGACTACGTCACCCGCCGGGTCATGGCCCCGGCCCATGACGGCGAACTGGTGCCGGTCTCGCTCCTCTACCGCAAGGATACGGCGCTCGACGGCTCCGCCCCCTGCCTGCTCTACGGCTACGGCGCCTACGGCATCACCATTCCCGCCGGGTTCTCGACCAATGCCCTGTCGCTTGCCGACCGCGGCTTCGTCTATGCCATCGCCCATGTCCGCGGCGGCAAGGACAAGGGATTTTCGTGGTACGAGGACGGCAAGATGGAGAAGAAGGAGAATACCTTCAGGGACTTCATCGCCGCCGCGGACCACCTGGCGAAGGAACGCTTCACCTCGTACGAGAAGATCATCGCCGAAGGCGGATCGGCCGGCGGCATGCTGATGGGCGCGATCGCCAATATGGCGCCGGAGAAGTTCGCCGGCATCATTGCCGCCGTTCCCTTTGTCGACGTGCTGAACACGATGCTGGACGATACGCTGCCGCTCACCCCGCCGGAATGGCCGGAATGGGGAAATCCGCTGGAATCCGAAGAGGAATACGGCTGGATCGCCGCCTACTCACCCTATGACAACGTCGAGGCGAAGCCTTATCCGCCGATCCTTGCGCTCTCCGGCCTCACGGATCCGCGCGTCACCTATTGGGAACCGACGAAGTGGGTGGCGAAGCTGCGCGAAAAGGCGCCGGAGGCCGGGCCCTATCTTCTCAAGACCAACATAGCCGCCGGCCATGGCGGCAAGTCGGGCCGCTTCCAGCGGCTGGAGGAGATCGCCTTCGAATACGCCTTCGCCATCAAGGTGGCCGGCAGGATGTAGGGCTGCGGCGGCCCGGGGTACGGCAAACCCGGGGCCGCAAATCACCCCATGGGTCACATCACGAATCTGTCAAGTAGCTGATTCGCTGCAGGTCGCTCCAGCGCAAGCTTCGCGCAAGGTTCCCGCGTTAACCATTTGTTAACGATTGAACCAGGTGTCTTCCCATGAAGATCGACAGCGGCCTCAGCGGCTATCCCTATCCGACACGCTCCTACACGATCGAACGCGTGACCGAAGAGGCCGCCCCGCGTGAAGCCGAACAGCCCAAACGCTCCGCTTCCGCGATCACCGGCAGCAGCACGCTCCTGTCCAGTTCGCTCGCCAATGCATTGTGGGTGCTGGGTGGCACGAGCGAAGAGGGCTCCGCCACCAGCGCGAGCCCCGTCGCCGCGACCGCTTCCGACCTGCCGGTCGACTGGGTCGAAGACCTCTACATGGAATTTTCCGAGGGTAACTGACCGGAAGAAGGCGCCGCGTCAGTGGCGGTGCGCAGGTCCGGAGCAGCAGCTACCGGCAGCTTGCTTCTCTCCGCCATGGCTATGGCCCGCATGCGGATCGAGCGAGAGTTCCTCACCCGATTTCCATTCCTTCCATGACTGTCGCAGGATCTGCACAGAGGACGACAGGAAGAGGCCGGCCATGATGGCGGCGACGATCAGGTCGGGCCAGGCGGTCGCCGTTCCCCATACGCCGACGGCGGCGGCCATGACGATGACATTGCCGATCGCGTCGTTGCGCGAGCAGAGCCAGACGGAGCGGACATTCGCATCGCCGTCCTTGTAGTTCACGAGCAGCAGCACGCTGGCAAGATTGGCGGCAAGGGCGAGGAACCCGATGAGGCCCATCACCGGCGCTTCCGGCACGCCCTGATAGAAGATCCTGTAGATGGTCGCGCCGAAGACCCAGAGCCCCATGACGAAGAGGCTCATGCCCTTGGCGGCGGCAGCGGTGGTCCGGACCCGGATCGAGGCGCCGATGACGGCGAGCGAGATCCCGTATGTGACGGCATCTGCGAAGAAATCCAGCGCATCCGCCTGCAGGGCCTGCGAGCGCGCCATCTGCCCGGCCGTCATCTCCACCGCGAACATCGTCGCGTTGATGGCAATGACGGCCCAGAGCCTGCGCTTGTAATCGGCCGACAGGCCCTCGAAGGTGCCGTGGTGGTGTCCGCAGGATGCGCTCATGATGTCACCTCAAATCCTTGTTGCTTGCTGGTGACCACCTACATAATCTCTCTAGCGACTATAGGTTCAAGGGGTATTTTCCAAATATGTACTCCATCGGCGATCTTTCCAGACGCACCGGGGTGAAGGTGCCGACCATCCGCTATTACGAGCAGATGGGCCTGATCAGCCCGGCCGGACGTTCCGAGGGCAACCAGAGGCGCTACGAACGGACGGATCTGGAGCGGCTGGCCTTCATCCGCCACGCCCGCGATCTCGGCTTCGACATTCCGGCGATCCGGGACCTGATCGCGCTCAGCCGCCACCCGGAAATGCCCTGCGCCGGCGCCGACCGGATCGCCGAGGATCACCTGTCCGCCGTGCGCGAGAAGATCGAGAAGCTGAGGAAGCTTGAGCAGGAGCTCGAACGCATCGTTTCCCATTGCGGCGGGCATTCGGTGGAGGATTGCTACGTCATCCGCGCGCTTTCCGACCACGGGCTGTGCGAAGCGGAGCATTGAGCATTGCTCAGGCGGCTGCCTCAATATCGAAGTCGAAGTGAATGCGATCGTAGGGAAAGACGATCCCGCCAGGAGCCTTCTCCACAACGCCGTTATTCATCAATGTATCGACGTCCGTGTGCACGCCCTTGAAATCACGTCCCACACGACGCGCAACTTCCCTGATACTCAGAGGTCCCTGCCCTACCAGCGCCTTCAGGATGTCCAGGCGCTTGGGTGCCAGTACGCGATGCATGGCGTCCCAAGAGGGAAAGGACAGCGTGGCAGCGACGTCCTGGAACGACGCCGGTCCTGACTGCCTCATGTCCAACGCCATCCGGGACATCGTATCCTCAAGGCTCTCTATCTTCACCGTCAGCGTGGTCATTCAACCATCCTTTTACAGCAACATGGAAATCGGCAATAAGGGCATCCATAGAGGTAAACTCATAGGGCGCCTCCATAATCCCAAGATGCCGATGGTCACCCTTTCCTGCCTCATTGTCGAAGCGAAGCACGCACTCGCCGTCACAGATGAGGGCGAGGCTATACTTGTATGAATGGCGGCTCCTCCTTACCGGCTCCGGCACCCGCCATATGAGCATCTCGATGAAGGCTCCGTCGCGAATATAGGCTCGCGACTTGTGGATCAGGACCGCCTTCGCCATCTGCCCTCCATATCATTGATGTAATCTACTCCATCATGAGCGACTTGGAAAGATCGAGATTGACAACCCGTCGAAACCGGCGCATCTAGTCGGCCATGATCGATGCACGCGCACCCATTACCTGCACGTATTTTTGGGCCTACCGGTAACGGGCGGCTCGGACAGATCACAATGTCAACAGGCCGCCGTCAGGCGGCTTTGTTGTTTCAAGACGGCTCCTCCTGACGGCACAGATACCAAGAGGAAGCCAAGATGACCGAAGATACCGAAGCCACCCTTCCCCGCCCGGCGGTCGTGACGATCCGCGCCGCCAAGCCTAGTGACCTGCCGGAAATCAACGAGATGATCGCGGCGCTTGCCGCCCATCACGGCGATGCGGCAGCGATCACGCCGGAAAAGCTGGAGCGCGACCTGTTCGGCCCGATGCCGTGGATCCAGGCCCTGGTCGCCGACAGCGGCGACGGGCTGATGGGCTACGCCATCCTCGTGCCGCTCTACAGGGCCGATACCGGCACGCGCGGCATGGACCTGCACCATCTCTTCGTACGCGACGGCCAGCGCGGCAACGGCATCGGCCAGCATCTCGTTTCGCGCGCGCGCGAGATTGCCCGGACAGTCGGCTGCGACTATCTTTCCGTCAGCGCCGCTACCGGAAACTTCGCCGCCCACCGTTTCTACGAGCAGATGGACTTCCGCCCACGCCCGGTGACCGGCATGCGCTACATGCAGGCGATTGCCTGACGCTTTCGAGGAGGCCGGAATGACCCGTATCGCCATCGCGCTGACACCGCATTTCGCCGACTGGGAATGCGCCCTGCTGATGGCGGTGGCGCGAAGCTATCTCGGCGCCGACGTCGTCACCGCCTCGCCGGACGGCGATGCCGTCGTTTCCATGGGCGGGCTGAAGGTGACGCCAGACCTCGCCTATGACGTGCTAGATCCCGCCGTCTTCGATGCCTTCGTCATTCCCGGCGGCCTTGCATGGGAAACAGACGAAGCGCCGGACTTCACACCTTACGCGCTGGAATTTCATCGCGCCGGCAAAGTGGTGGCGGGCATCTGTGCGGCAGCGAGCGCACTCGCCGCGACAGGAGTTCTGAACGAGGTGGCGCATACCGGCAACCGGCTCGCCTCGCACCAGAAGCATCCGGCCTACAAGGGCGAAGCGCTCTACCGCGATCAGCCGCAGGCCGTGGGCGACGGAAAGGTCGTCACTGCACCGGGCACGTCGCCGGTGACGTTCACGATGGAAATCCTCAAGGCGCTCGACCTCTGGGGGCCGGAGGCGGAAGCGGAAATCACGGCATTCGCACGGGAGCATGGTTGAAGGCATCGAGCTAGACTACGGCGATCGGTTGTCCGCCCAGAAACGAAGTCTGCGCAGCGACGAAATCTGCGCAGGGCGGCGAACCGGCCCCAATCTGCCGAGCGGATCTCCTGCCGATCGTCAATTCCGGTTCGACAATTGGTTAGCAAAGTCTTTCAAAAATTTAGTTATATTTAACCTTGCTGTTTTAGGTTCGGCCCGTGGAGGCGCTGGATCTCCGTGCAGTCAGCTATTGCACGCAACTCCCGGATTACCTCTACACGACCGCGACGGAGCCGCGGCGTGATTTTCAACGAGGGGAACGGGAATGGCACACATGAAGGCATTCGGTATCGTTGCGCGTCTGGTGGCGGGATTCGGCTTCCTGCTCCTTCTGATGGTCGGGTTGACATTCTACTCGACGAGGCAGGTTTCGAAGATCGACGGCAATCTCGGCGTGATCAACGACGTCAACAGCGTTAAGCAGCGCTATGCGATCAACTATCGCGGCAGCGTGCATGACCGGGCGATCGCGGTCCGGGACGTCACGCTGGTGACATCCGAGGAAGAACGCCGCGAGGCGGTCGATCTGATCGCAAAGCTCGCCGCGACCTATGCGGAAAACGAAAAGAAGATGGCCGAGATGATGGCCGCGAGTTCCACCGCCGAGGAGACGGCCGTCCTCGATGAAATCGCCGGCATCCAGGCGAAGACCAATCCGCTCGTCGCGGAGATCATCGCCCTGCAGGACAAGGGCGACGGGGATGCGGCGCGCAAGATCCTGCTGGAGCAGGCGCGCCCGCTGTTCGTCGACTGGCTCGGCGCCATCAACAAGTTCATCGACTATCAGGAGGCTCTCAACAAGTCGATCGGCGCGGACGTGCGCAGCGCGGCCAGCGGCTTTCACTCCCTGGCGCTGACGGCCCTGGGCGGCGCCGTGGTTCTGGCTCTGATCGTCGCCTCGCTGACGGCCCGGTCGATCGTTCTTCCCCTTGGCAAACTCCAGAACTCGCTGAAATCGATGGCGTCGGGCAATCTTGAAGGCGACCGCCGCCTCGAAGCGCGCGGCGACGAAATCGGCAGGCTGGCGCGGGCCGTCGCGGCGCTGCGCGACGCGATTGCCGCCAAGGCGGAACAGGAAGCCGATGCCGAAGCAAGGCGGGCGGGCGAGGAACGCAGCAGGCTGGAAGCCGACGCACTGGAGCGCAGCACGCTCTCCAGGCAGACGGATCTGGCGGTCGAGCAGCTCGCCGACGCGCTTCAGGCATTGGCCGACGGCGACCTGACCCGGCAGATCGAGACGCCCTTCATCGCCTCGCTCGACCAGCTTCGGGTGGACTTCAACCAGGCGGTGGGCACGTTGCGCGCCGCGATGCAGAACGTCGCCGTGAATGCCAGCGTCATCGCATCCGGCGCGCAGGAAATCCGGTCCGCTTCCGACGATCTCGCAAGACGGACGGAACAGCAGGCAGCCTCGGTGGAGGAAACCGCCGCGGCACTCGAAGAGATCACCACCACGGTTTCCGATTCCAGCAACCGTGCCCATGAAGCGGGACAGCTCGTCCGGCAGACCAAGGAAAATGCCGAGCATTCAGGCCGCGTCGTCCGCGATGCCGTCGATGCGATGAGCAAGATCGAGGCTTCGGCGACGGAAATCGGCAACATCATCGGCGTGATCGACGAGATCGCCTTCCAGACCAACCTGCTTGCGCTCAATGCCGGCGTCGAAGCCGCGCGCGCCGGCGATGCCGGCAAGGGATTTGCCGTCGTCGCCCAGGAGGTCCGCGAACTCGCCCAGCGGTCGGCGCAGGCCGCCAAAGAGATCAAGGACCTGATCCACACGTCCAACGATCATGTCAGAAGCGGCGTCGCGCTGGTCGGGGAAACCGGCAAGGCACTGGAACAGATCGTGATCCAGGTCCAGCAGGTGGACGGCAATGTCGGCGCGATCGTGGAATCGTCCAAGGAGCAGGCGAGCGGGCTGAAGGAAATCAACTCCTCCGTCAACGCGATGGACCAGGGCACGCAGCAGAACGCCGCCATGGTCGAGCAGGCGACGGCCGCCGCCCACAGCCTTGCTTCCGAATCGAACGCACTCTTCCAGTTGCTGTCGCAGTTCAATATCGGCAGCGACGGAGGCTCCGTCCGGCATCATGGATCGCCGGCCACAGGCTCGTATCGAAAGACGGCAATGGCCGGATAGCATCAAGGCATATTTCGCACCGGGGGATCACGCATCGGCAGCAATGCCGGTGCGTGATCGTTTTATGCGGGACGCGGCGGCGAAGCAGGCCTTCGCTGCTGCTTTGCGCCAATCCGAATCTATGCTCCGGCACCGACTTTCGGCCCCTGATGCCTCTATCCCTTCAGGTATCCCTGACCTTCGACGATCTTGCCGTCCCGAACACGCATGATGTTTACTCCTCGAACCCGGTCCGCCGCGCCGTCGCCCCAACGCAGCCGCCATCGGATGATCCCGCGATCCTCGCCGGCCCAGATTTCCTCGGCTTCGAAGGCGAGGTTCCCTGAGGAGGCAATGCCCTTCCAGAACTCGAGGCAAGCTTCACGCCCTTCGTAGCGTGCGCCATCCGGTGCGGGCGTGGTATTCTCAAGAACGCAGCCTTCACCAATCAGATCATCGAGATCTTCCGGGCGATGCTTTTCGAACGCATCATGAAAACGGTTGAGGATTTCGAGAGTAGTCTTGCTAGCGGCATTCATCTTCTCACCTCCAGAGATCTGGCTTTAGAAGGGCTTTTCGGCCTTGTCGGCGCGGTAGAGGCTTACAGCGACCTCCCGAGGTTTTGTCCCTGGACCTCCCCTCGCGACCTTGCGCCAGGCGTTGAGCGCCGTCTGGTCTCGCCAGCATTCGAAAAGATTGACGCGTTCCGGATCGACCGCGTCCGCGCTTATGGCGAAGTCGAGACATCCGTCATACGCTCTCGCGCGTTCGACCATGCCCTTGAAGGCTTGCACGGCGCCGTCCCGCTTCTCGGCGTCCGTGCGGGTGTAGCCAGCGATGATAATCATGGGCTTTCCTCCTTTGCCTGAAACACTGGTGGTTTTTGCCGTCAGTCGGGTAACGGCGTCGACTGGCAGGGGATTTTCGAGTAACCCAGCGCCTCGACGATCAGGCCGTCACGGACGTGCATCAGGTTGACACCCCGGACCGACCTGCCCTCGCCAAAATTGAACCGCCAGCGAATCGTGGCGCGGTCGCCCATCGTGACGGTGTCCTCGACATCGAAATAGGCAACCGGGTCTTTGGCCAGGGCCTCCCAGAACGCGAGGCAGGCTTCATAACCTTCATATCGAGTTCCATTGGGTGCCGGCTGGATCGACTCCATGACACAGTCGGGGGCGATCAGGTCCTTGAGGATCGCAGGTTCATGATCGCGGAACGCCTGGTTGAACCGGCACATGATCTCGGTTGTCTCGTTGGTCGGCATGGCCTGCTCCTATTCAGACAGGTCTGTCTATTTGCAGCATACAGACCTGTCTGTTAGAGTCAAGCACATGAACAAGACCATTTCGCCGACCGATTCTGGAGCAGGCACGGCCCGCCGCCGCCTGCTCGATACCGCCACCCGCCTCTTCTATACCGAGGGCATCCGTTCGGTCGGCATCGACCGCATCATTGCGGAGGCGGGCGTGGCCAAGGCGACCTTCTACAACCACTTTCCGTCGAAGGACGATCTCGTCCGCACCTATATCGAGGAGCAGGACAAGCTTGGGCGGGACGCCGTTTCCACACTTCCCGCGCAACCGCCCCGGGAGATGATCGCGGCGGTCATGGGGCGCATCAGCCAGGCGGTGGTCGCGGGAGGTTGGCGTGGGTGTCCGTTTCTCAATGCGGCGGCCGAATATCCGGATCCCGCAAGTCCGGTGCGGCAAGCCATTGACGCGCGCCGCGCCTGGTATCACGGCGTCCTGCGGGACCTGCTTCAGGCGGACGCCGATCCGACCCCTTCCGTCACTGCCTCGTTGCTTGTCGCCCTGTCAGACGGCTTGCTCGAAGCTGCATACCTTGACGATCCGGCTGCCGTTCCCGCCCTTGTCGGAGAAGCGCTGAAAAGGTTGCTGGTCCGGCCTTGAGACTTGAAAGGCCGGATGGCTCAAATCTGCCGAAACTCCTGAGTTCGCGGGAGACCCACGGCGCCGTTTCTTCAATCTAACTTTCGTCGCAAAACTCGATTGCAAAAGCGGTCTGTTGTCGGGAACCTTTGCCGCCAACCCGCGGGCAGCTCTGGGATGGCCGCTTCGGGCAAATTGCGGACATCCCTGCTCAGCAAAGCTCACCGATGAAACATGGATGATTCTGGATGCGGCACGTGTAAGCTCAACCGCCGTCCACCATCACGAAAGAGAGCGCCATGCCCCGTTTTCTAGCCGTCTACACCATGCAGCCCGAAGACCTCGCCGCATTTCGCCGCCTGACCAAGGAAGAGCAGGACGCGATCGATGTGGTAGGCGTGAAGGAATGGGCGGCGTGGGAGGACAGAAACGCCGCCTCCATCCGCGATCGGGGCGGCATGGTGGGCAAGACCATGCGGGTGAGCAGGGACGGTATCGCCAAGGCCGTGAACCCCTTCTGCGGCTATATCGTCGTGGAGGCCGAGACCGTCGAAGCCGCCGCCCGGCTGTTCGAGGACCACCCGCATATCACCGTCTTTCCCGGGGATGGGGTAGACGTCATGCCGTTCGTGACCTGAACGCATCCGGATGCACGCATCCCTTCACCGCTCCGAGCGGCATGGGGGGGATTGAGGCGTCTTTCCGACGTGAGGAAGGTTGACTAGGAAACAAAATTCAGCTAGTTTCCTAGTCAATCA
>DASUPM010000120.1:0-2042 GCA_036281095.1 Pseudorhizobium sp. | reverse complement strand
CTGAGGGGCACGGTTGAAACCTTGCTGCCGGGCGCTGACATCTACATTACCGACTGGAACGATGCCCGAATGGTGCCCGTGGCGGCGGGGCGTTTCGACCTCGACGACTACATCGATTACCTGATCGAGATGATCCGCCATATCGGACCCGGCACGCACGTGGTCGGCGTCTGTCAGCCGTCCGTTCCCGTACTGGCGGCGGTGGCGCTGATGGAGGCCGCGAAGGATCCGCTGGCGCCGGCTTCGATGATCCTTATGGGCGGCCCGATCGACACGCGCGAAAACCCGACGGCCGTCAACGACCTGGCGCAGGACAAGCCCCTGGAATGGTTCCGCGACAACGTGATCATGAACGTTCCCTGGCCGCATCCCGGCTTCATGCGTCCGGTTTATCCGGGCTTCCTGCAGCTTTCCGGCTTCATGTCGATGAACCTCGACCGCCATATCACCGCACACAAGGAATTCTTCGAGCATCTCGTGCACAATGACGGCGATTCAGCGGAACGCCACCGCGACTTCTATGACGAATATCTTGCCGTCATGGATCTCACGGAGGAATTCTATCTGCAGACGGTGGATACGGTGTTTATCAAGCACGCGCTGCCGAAGGGCGAGATGATGCATCGTGGCCGTCTCGTCGACACAAAGGCCATCCGCAATGTCGCGCTCCTCACGGTGGAAGGCGAAAACGACGATATCTCCGGCCTGGGCCAGACAAAGGCGGCGCACCGGATTTCGCCGAACATCCCGGAAGAGAAGCGCATGCACTACATGCAGCCGGATGTCGGGCACTACGGTGTCTTCAACGGCTCGCGTTTCCGCCGCGAGATTGCGCCGCGCATCCTCGCCTTCGCACAGAAGAATGCTCGGTCCGCTGGTCAGGACCCAAACCCGGCCAAGCCAATAATCAAGCGTGGAAAGCCGGCCTAGGCCGATTTCCACAAGGTAAATCAGCAGGTTTACCGAATTTGGAGCCATCGTTCTTGAAGCGCCCTGGAACGCTTCCCAAATCGATTCCGACGGGCTGGCACGTGGCCGCCCGCGGAAACGAAGGGTGTCACCGATGAACCAGTCAGCATTGATTCGTCCGGATTGGACGCCGGCCACCATCGCCCTGATGGTGCTGGGATTTGTGGTCTTCTGGCCGCTCGGCCTTGCCATGCTCGCCTATATCCTGTTCGGGGAAAGGCTGCACGGCTTCAAGCGCGATGCCAACCGCAAGGCGGACGGCATGTTTGCCGGCTGCCGCCGCGCGAAGTCGCGCTACAGCACGCATTTCTCCACCGGCAACGTCGCCTTCGACGATTGGCGCAAGGCGGAACTTGACCGGATCGAGGAAGAGCGCCGCAAGCTCGACGAGATGCGCGAGGAATTCGACAGCTATGTGCGTGAGCTTCGCCGTGCAAAGGATCAAGAAGAGTTCGATCGCTTCATGCGCGACCGGAAGAACCGCTCCTCCGGTCAGGGCGACGTTGTCGATCTCTGAGGATTCACGTGAAACATTATCGACCGGCGCGTTCGAGCGCCGGTTTTTTTGTCTCTGCATCCGGCGAATCGGCTAGATAGAGCTGATGTTCACCCTCCTCAAGAAACCGGTCCGTTTGCGCCGCGAGCCGCTGGCTCCGGAAAAGCGCACGCTTGAGGTTGGCAACCGCGTCATGCCGCTGACGATCCGCGAACATCCGCGCTCCACCCGCATCACGCTTCGTATCGAGCCGGGTGCCAAGGGCCTCAGCCTTACGGTTCCCATCGGGCTCGGAAGAACGGAAATCGATGACTTCCTGGACCGTCACCAGGGCTGGCTCCTCACGAAGCTCGCACGCTTTCCGCAGTCGCCTTCGGCCTTGGGGCATGGGTCCTCAATCATGCTGCGGGGCGTGCTTCATCAGGTTGAACATAGCGGCAGCCTGCGGGGGGTCACGGAGGCGCAGCAGAGCAAGGGCGGGGCGGTACTTCGCGTCAGCGGGATGCCGGAGCACGCCGGTAGGCGGATCGCCACCTTCCTGAAGAAGGAGGCGCGCCGGGATCTCGAGGCGGCGGTT
>DASUPM010000119.1:0-4774 GCA_036281095.1 Pseudorhizobium sp. | reverse complement strand
CCAGGGGCGGAAAGGCCAGCCGTGTGAGGTGCTCGTGAGGGCAAAGGCGATGAACTCGTGCCTCGTCCGCTTCCCGGACGGCTACACCATGGTCACGAGCCGGAACGCGATCCGGAAGTCACCTGTGGATAAGTCGAATAGCGGGGACTGATGGCAAAGGAAGCTTTCATTCCCACCGGATGCTGGCCTGCTGTTCTGCGGGATGAGCTTGCGGCTGCCTATGCCGGCGAGAAGACGGTCGACGCCTTCATCAGCCGCGTCGGTACCGTATGGCCTCGCCCGTTTATCGAGACAGGCACCGGCAAGGGAAAATTTAGGGCGTGGCGGAAGAGCGATCTGGACAGGGCGATCGATCCCGAAAGCGCCACAGGCGGCGGAGATCCGGTTCCGTTGTGATGATTCCCGTCGAAATGCCCCGTTACACCTCGTTCAAGAAGCTGGCCGACGGATCGACCGGCTACTATTGGACCTGCCCCACGCGCTACCGGAAGCGCAACTGCCCTTATCTGTCTGCCGCGCTGGGCATGAACCTGAGCGAGAAAGAACTGAGGGAAGCGGCGGATCTATGGAACGAGCGCCTGGACGGATGGCTGAAAGAACAGTCGCCATTCCATGTCGCGGACACGTCAAGGCACGGGACGGTGGAATGGCTCGTGAAAGCCTACCTGAAGCACGACGCTTTCCTCGAGCGCGTCTCCGAGTTAAGTCGTCCTGACTATCGTAGGATCCTGGATCGCGTCTGCGACGTCGATCTGGGCGCCGGTACGGGGAAGACGGTTCGCACCGGGGACGCGAAGATCAATCAGATCGGCGTCAGCACGGCGAGCAAGATCTATCTTGCATTCGTGGATGAGGGAGCGCAGCGGACGGCTGAAAAGGTCGTCGCCTACAGCAAAGCCATGTGGAAGCGAATGCGACCGCATCATCCCGACCTTTTCCGCCAAGACACGCCTAATCCCTGGGAAGGCGTCACGGTCAAGAAGCGGGTGAAGGCCACGAAGGGGTATGTCGACCGCAAGACAGTCTACGCCTTCGCGGTCAAGGCCATCGAGAAAGATCGCGGGGAGTTGGCGGCGGCCGCAGTGCTGGCATTCGAGTGGCTAATGCGCCCGACCTCGATCGGCGCCGGCTATGCAGCTTGGAGCGGGTACCGCGGCGACAGCGCGCCGAACAAGATCATCATCGCCCACAGGAAGACAGGGGAGCGCGCGGAGCACCCTCTCGAGTATGTGGACGAGCACGGCGCTACCGTTGCGCTCTACGCCCAGGCTGAGACGGTCCTGAGGAAGGTGCCGCGCTACGGCACATCGATCGTTTGCCAGAGGAGCGGGAAGCTGTTCGGGGACGGCAGCCGCCTTTCGCAGGACGTGACAGAGTTCGCCAGCAAGAACGGATTCCCCGGCTTCACGATCGACAAAGCCAGGCACGGCGGGATGACGGAACTGGAGGAAAAGGGCCTCACGGAGGGACAGGGACGGGTCCTGTCGAAGCACCGCACGAGCAGCGCCTATCGAGGCTATGCCAAGGAGACGGAGACCCGCGTCCTTGAGGCAACGAAGCGCCGTATGGGCGTCCCCGACGGAACGATCTCCGAACAGGCGTTCAGAACGAAAAAAGGACAGCGTTCAGAATGAAGGGTATTGCACCCTTGGTAGATTCGTTCTAAAGCCCCGCCACCGCTCGCTTTTATTCTTGCGATGGCCTCGTGGCGGAGTGGTGACGCAGAGGACTGCAAATCCTTGTACCCCGGTTCAATTCCGGGCGAGGCCTCCATCCTTCCAAAGTATCTCTATAAGCCGCTGAAACTGCTCCATGTTTTGGACGGCGTGGCAGTTTGGGCTTGAACCGTTCCGCCACACCTAGACAGGGTGAGGCAGTTCGTTCCCGTTCCAACTCATTGACCCCTGTCTTGGTCTGCGGAACCTCGCCTGCATGACCTTGCAGAAGAAACACCGCTACACCCGCAAACGGGGCGACGAAACCGGCCCGATAGCAAGCCTCACGAGGACTTCTGCGGTTGGGATGGGCAGCGAACATCGGCCGAATTTATCTCGATCGGCAGACGCTAAAGGTGGGACAATGGCGATGGGCCGTTCAGTACCCCGGCGCAAGGTCACGTCCAGGGGGCCAGATCTCACATCTTGCAAGCCGACAGTCTCTGCGTATCAATGACTGTTTGCTTGGAGGACGCAAAATGACCCAGGCTTTCTTCGTTGACCAAGAGTTATTAGAGCCGGTCGACGTTGAAGACGAAGCAGGCATCTTTACGTGGTGCCTCGACGAAGGACGTCTCTACGGAGATACGATGATCGCTGCGATTTTCGGCCTTGATCCACGTCTGACAGTGACGGGGCTGCCGGTAAGCGATTACGCAGATCGCATTCATGCAGAAGATCGGCCCAATGTAGCCGCACTGGTGTCCGACGCTGTTCGCGATGGCCAGCCGTATCGTGCGGAGTATCGAGTGATCGATCCTGAAGGAGAAGCCAAATGGGTCGTCGCATTCGGTCGATGCTTCCGCGATCGTACGGGAAACCCCAAATACTACTCGGGGATCATCCACCCTGCCGACGGGCTCCTTGATGGGGCTTGAACGGTAGGTCATTGCGTCGGAGTTGGTGCGGATCTCGGGAAATATGGCGAGCGCGACCATCTGATGGCGGAGATCACTGGCAGAGGTCCGTATAGAGAGGCTGGACCGACTATGCGCGCAGAGTCGCCTTCAGTTGCGTGAGGGTCGATAACCGAAGATCAGCGACCTGGCGGCGCCGGATCCGTCATAGTCCCCGGATCTAGACTGGCCCCCTTCCCCCCTTGCGAGTCCCGCCTGCGGCAACTTGTCCACTGCCGCGGGGGCGGCCGAATGCCTATTTCGGGCGCGTCGAAGGCCATCCCTCCTCCTCCCAACGCCTTCGACGCGACTGGAGGCATCCCCTCCTCCCAGCCTCCGGTCAGGTTTGAAGCCCGGTGCCCCTGGCGCCGGGCTTCTTGCTCGCTCGTGCAGTCACCGGCCCTTCGGCCGGCATGTCATTCGCCGCCTGCAAATCTCGCGGCCAGTTCCGCAACCTCCCGGGCGACATCAGGCTCGCCGGCCCTAGAAAGCCGTTCCACCTCGTTCATGAGGCTCGCGTGATAGTGGCGCGGGTCAAGCGCGCCCGCCTGGCTCAACGCTTCTATCAGTGCCGTCAGTTCGGCCCTGTGCGCCAGCCGTTGCCTCCTGACCTCCTCCGGAAGGCTGGCCTTTTCCTCGGAAGGATGTCCGCTCATCGCTTCCTTCCCTCCTTTCCGAGCCCCTGAGGCTTGCCACGCCAATGCGGCGTGGCAAGACCGTCAATCCCGGTCGAGCAATGCGTCGATCTGATCGAGCTGCGCATCGGTCAGTTCCCGGTCGAACGCGTCTTCCAGACCATCCACCGCGTCGGCGAGGGCTTCTTCCCGCAGCGCCGGATCGGCGATCTCCAGCGCCTCCTCCCGATCGCGTTCGTAGGCGGCGATTTTTCCCACGGCGGAATTCGCGGCAGCCCGCTCCCGCGCACGCTCCGAAGCATGCGCCGCATTCAGCGGGCCGAGATCGCTGCCCGTCGATGCCGAAGACCGGGAAACGGCGGCGTGGCCGTGCCCCCTTCCCGGATTGTCATCGTTCCGGCCGGCTCCGTGGCCGTCACCGCGGCCATGGCCGCCGCCGTTTCCTCCTCCGTTTCCACCGCCATTACCGCCGCCGTTTCCTCCGCCGTTTCCTCCACCTCCGTCCTTTGCCGCAGCGATTGAAAACTGGGTGAAGTCAGCGCTGAGCGGGAGGGATGCCGCCAGCAACGCCACGGCGGAAACAGCCGCCAGCTTTGCAACGATAGCCTTCATCACGAAATCCTCCGTTTGTGGTCACACCCCGCACTTGCGGCAGCGTCCGGAGAAATTCCACGGGGGAAGGACCTATGACCCGCGGTATCGGACCACAGCTCACACCGGCCGGGACTTAGGTGTTACGGCGCCTTCAGACCAAGAGGCAAGTTCGCACGCAGCGGCCGTCTCGCACCACGGCTCGGACAGGAAAGAGCAGCAGGAGTTCCGGCAGAAACCCCTATGCGGGCCAATAGATATCCGAGTGGTAGTCGGTCGGGATCATCGGCAGGGTGCTCAGCCGCTCCGCGACGAACTCGATCTGCATCGCCTGATAGCGAATCTCGCGCGGCATCGGAGCACCGGTCGCAATCTGCCTGCTGCGCCAGCGATCATAGCCGATACGACGGAGGCGGCGATCCGCCTCGCGCCGTACGTCCTCATGCCGCGGTACCCGCACCTTAAAGCCAGGCACCTCCGCGGCACCGGCCAGTCCGCCCTCGATCACTCTTAGATTCATGCTCACCTCGTCACCCGCACCAGAGAGCCTGCGAGATTCGCGGTGCTACGGCAATTCCGAGTTATCGCCGATGAAACTTGGCGGTGCGCGATGCGTTTGATAGACTGAAAACGTTGGGAAGCGGCGGAGGACGGCTGACCGACATACTGCGGGAGGAGGAAACCGCGATGCACTATCTCGAATTCATAACGGCGCTCAATCCGATCGTGCTGGCGATTCTTGCCGTCGTCATCCTGTGCGGGATCTACGATCACTGGATGCAGACGAAATAGACTCTGCGCCTGCGAACTCACCGCAATCGGCTTTGCCGCGGGCGCCAATGCTGCTATTTCCGGACTCCACGAAAGAGGAGCCGGATATTGCAGGACAGTTTCGAGTTCAAGGACAGCTCCGCGTCGCTCAGCGAGACGCTGCGGG
>DASUPM010000118.1:0-2500 GCA_036281095.1 Pseudorhizobium sp. | reverse complement strand
TGATTACACCGCTTTTCATCGCACTGGTGATCGGCGGCACCTTCGTGGGCCTCATCTTCGGCGCCATTCCCGGCATGACGGCCACCATGGCCGTGGCGGTCTGCCTGCCGTTGACCTATTCGCTGGGATTGGAAAACGGGTTGGCGCTGTTGCTGGGCCTCTATGTCGGGGGGATCTCCGGCGGATTGGTGCCGGCGGTACTGCTTGGTATTCCCGGCACCCCGTCCTCCATCGCCACCTGTTTCGACGCCTATCCCATGGCTCAACGGGGCGAAGGGGAGAAGGCATTGCGCATCAGCATCATCGCGTCCCTTGTGGGCGGAATGCTGTCGCTGGTGGCGCTTTATTTCTTTGCCCCTCTGCTGGCGGATTTCGCCATCCAATTCTCCTATGTGGAAAAGTTCCTGATCATTCTGTTTGCGTTGACCGTCATGGGCGCTCTGTCAAGCAACCTGCTTCTGGGGATCTTTTCCGGCGTCCTCGGCATCTTTGTCAGCCTCGTCGGCGTCTATGACGTTACCGACGGCGGCAATGGCCATTTTCGGCTTATTCCGCCGGGGACGGAATACTGGCTGGAAAGCGGCTTTTCCCTGCTGCCCGTCCTGATCGCTCTCTTCGGCGTCAGCGCAATCCTTGAAGAGGCCGAAACAGGAATGCCGCAGGCCATGTCCGTCCGGGAGATCAAGGTCGGCAAAAGCTCGCACTTCTCCCTGGCCCTCTTCAAGGGCCAGATCCGCAACCTTCTTCAGTCATCCGCGATTGGCACCTTCGTCGGCATCTTGCCGGGCGTGGGCGGGTCGGCTGCGTCCATTCTGTCCTATACAGCCGCGAAGACCACCTCGCGGCACCCGGAGGAATACGGCAAGGGCTCCGCCGAGGGCATCATCGCGACCGAGGCGGGCAACAACGCGCTTACGGGTGGCGCCCTCGTGCCGCTGCTGTCGCTCGGCATCCCCGGCGATTCGACAACGGCTCTTCTTGTCGGCGCCTTCGCGCTTCAGGGCATTCAGGTCGGTCCCTTGTTCATCGGCAACAATCCCGGGACATGGAACGCGATGATGATCGCAATGATCCTCTCCAACATCGCCATGTTCGTAATGATGTACTACGCTATCCGCTGGTTCGCCCTGGTGGTGGCGGTTCCCAAGCACATCCTCTATCCGGTCATCCTGATGATGTGCGTCATCGGCGCCTATACCATCAACTATGGCATCATGTTCGATGTCTGGACGGTGCTCATCTTCGGCGTGATCGGCTGGATCTTCGTCAAGCTGAAGATCGAGGTCGCTCCCTTCATCATCGGCTTCATCCTCGGGCCATCCGCAGAAATCTACTTCGTGAAAAGCCTGGAATCGTTTGGCGATGTCACTATCTTCTTCACGAAAAGCTGGATTGCGGTATTCCTCTGGCTTCTGATAGCAGCTTCGCTGGTTGCATCCGCTGTTCTCGCTCAAAAGACGAAGCAGCTTGGACCGTTGGCAGAGCCGGGAGTGTGAATAGAGGGCATGGGCAGTCGCGAAGGCCAAGATCGTACCGCTGGCAAGCGAACTGTTCGGTCGAGCGGAGGCAGTGTGACCATGGCCGATGTGGGACGCCTTGCCGGCGTCTCCCAGGTCACCGTATCGCGCGCGCTCTCAGACCCATCGATGGTCTCCCCGGACACACTGAAGCGTATCCAGGAAGCCATCCGCGTCACCGGCTATGTGCCTAACGCTCTTGCCGGTGCGCTCGCTTCGAACAGGAGCAACCTGATCTCGGCGCTCGTGCCTTCCGTGACCAATGTGGTCTATTCCAGCCTGCTCCACGCCTTTTCGAAGATCATGCGCGAGCGTGGCTACCAGCTGATGGTCGGCGAGACCGGCTTCGATCCCGCGGAGGAAGAAGCCGTCATCGCCACGCACCTGTCTCGCCGACCGGACGCCATGTTGCTGACGGGAATCCATCATTCGTCCGGTGCCCGGCGCATGCTCTTGAGCGCGGCCATACCGGTTGTCGAAGTCTGGGATATCACCGAAACCCCGATCGACTGCTGCGTCGGTTTCTCGCATGTTGCCGCCGCGGTTGCCGCCGCGAACTATGCGCATGAGCGGGGCTACGAGCGCGCCGCAGCCGTTACGGCGGGCGACGAACGGGCGGCGCGCCGACGGGACGCCTTTGTAAAGCAGTTCGAGACGCTCCGTGGTGTCCCGGTAGCGACGGTCGATTTCAAGGGACACGCATCGCTGGGTGGCGGCCGACAGGCGCTCACAACGCTCATTGCCGATCATGGTTTCTCCGGTGGCATCGTCTTCTGCAGTTCCGACCAGTTCGCCCAAGGGATACTGGTCGAAGCAAAGGCACGCGGCTTGTCGGTGCCGCGGGATCTGGCCGTGATCGGGTTCGGCGACCAGGAGTTCGCGCCTCACACAGATCCGCCGCTGACCAGCGTCAGGGTCGATCGCGCCAAGCTCGGAAGCGCGGCTGCGGATGCACTGCTTGCGCGTTTTGCGAAGATTCCGCT
>DASUPM010000117.1:0-4353 GCA_036281095.1 Pseudorhizobium sp. | reverse complement strand
AAAGCTGCAGATGGATCACCTGGAGAAGATCCTGCCGCTCGGTCGGGTTGGCCTCACAGGACGCCGCCAGGCGCGCGATCGCCGGCCCCAGCAGATCCACGGCCGCCGCATAGCGGTCGTCCGCGCTCTCCGGGAGGTGATTGAAGTTCGCCGATGCAGAGGTCCTGTTCCGGGTCATGCTTGTATTAGTCCCCTCCGGTCCGGATTCCTTACAACATCAACCGCCGGTCTCCCCGGAAGGTTGCCGGCACCTGTGGCCCTTCCGCACAACGGCCAAAGCATACGATGGTCATTCCACGCGGATTTTTTGCTGACGGCTGCGAATGACTCATGTTAGCTGACGATACGTTCTGTCCGGGGAAGAGTTACCGATCATGTCCAAGCCGCTGACCATCGCCGACCTGAAGACCCGCGCCCGGCGCCGGGTGCCGAAGATGTTCTTCGACTATGCCGACAGCGGCTCCTGGACGGAAGGCACCTACCGCGCCAACGAGGAGGACTTCGCCAGGGTGAAGCTTCGCCAGCGGGTACTCGTGGACATGACGAACCGCTCGCTTGCGACGACGATGGTCGGCCAGGAGGCGTCGATGCCGGTAGCGCTGGCGCCGACAGGATTGTGCGGCATGCAGCACGCCGACGGCGAGATGCTGGCGGCGAAGGCGGCGGAGGAGTTCGGCGTTCCCTTCACGCTCTCCACCATGTCGATCTGCTCGATCGAGGACGTGGCTTCGGTCACCTCCAGACCCTTCTGGTTCCAGCTCTACGTGATGAAGGATCGTGACTTCATCAACAACCTGATCGACCGCGCCAAGGCGGCAAAGTGCTCCGCGCTGATGCTGACGCTCGACCTGCAGATCCTCGGCCAGCGTCACAAGGATCTGCGCAACGGCCTGTCGGCGCCGCCGAAATGGACCGTACACCACGGGATCCAGCTGGCGACCAAGCCGTTCTGGTGCATGGACATGCTGCGCACGAAACGGCGCGGCTTCGGCAATATCGTCGGCCATGCGAAGAACGTTTCCGACCTTTCCTCGCTCTCCTCCTGGACCGCCGAGCAGTTCGATCCGCAGCTTTCCTGGAAGGACGTCGCCTGGATCAAGGAACGCTGGGGCGGCAAGCTGATCCTGAAGGGTATCCTGGACGAGGAGGATGCCCGCGCCGCCGCCGACAGCGGTGCGGATGCGATCGTCGTTTCCAACCACGGCGGCCGGCAGCTCGACGGCGCGCTGTCGTCGATCAGCATGCTGCCGCGCATCGTCGAGGCGGTGGGCGACAAGATCGAGATCCACCTCGACGGCGGCATCCGCTCCGGCCAGGACGTGCTGAAGGCCGTGGCGCTCGGCGCCCGCGGCACCTATATCGGGCGCCCCTATCTCTACGGCCTCGGGGCCATGGGCAAGCCGGGCGTGACGACGGCGCTGGAGATCATCCGCAAGGAAATGGACATCACCATGGCGCTCTGCGGCAAGCGCGACATCCAGACGGTGGACCGCAGCGTGCTGGCGGAGGTGGGGTTCTAGCAGCCTTCGAGCCCGGCGACCGAAATAGCGCAGCAGGGCTATCGGAATCTGGATCAGGTTGGGTAAAGCCACACCCAATCGCCACCAGAAGACAAGAAAGAGCAACGATTTCGCTCTTAGTTAGCTTCGCTGTTAAAGAGAACCAACTTCCCTTGATAGAAATGCGCATAGCAAGCCCTTGATCTGGGCCGCACTTCCTGCGCAGCAGTTAAGATGGTACATAGTGAGCATCAATACGGGTGGGTCAATCAGCAATGACCGACTATGTCGCGCTCATCCACAAGGACGCGAACAGCCACTACGGAGTCGCCTTCCCGGATTTTCCCGGAGTGATCACGGCCGGAGAAACGCTGGATGAGGCGCGCCGTCTTGCCGAAGAGGCACTTACCTTCCACGCGGAAGGCATGATCGAAGACGGCGATCCCCTGCCGGAGCCTTCGAGCCTGGAGGCCGTGATGGGGATCTCGGAAACAGGGATGGCGTGGCCATACTGGTGTCCCTGAAGACACCTGAAACACGCGCGGTGCGCATCAATGTTACCCTACCGGAAGATGTCCTGACAAAGATCGATGCCTTCGCTTCCAGTCAGGGCCTTACGCGTTCACGGTTCCTTGCAAGGGCGGCCCGGCGTGAGATGGAGCGGGACGGCAGGTCCATCTAAGGACTATGCGATCCGCCGGCCCTTCTTCCGCTACTGCGACAACCGCTACTTCTCGCGCGCCAGCTTCGCTTCTACCTTCCTGCGGCTGTTGCCGACCTCCTGCACGGCGTCCTTGACGTCTGCTTTCGGCACGCGTTCCTTGTCAGCTTCGTAGCGAACTTCATGATCCTGTCCGCCGGCCACGCGGGCCCGATCCTGTGCACGTCCACGGTGGGTCTGGGTCATCTCCGAATTCTCCTGGGCATTGGTTGCCTTGGGGGAATCCATAACGATTCCAAAGGTTCCGCACCGGGCGGATCGGGAACGTCGTCTGGACTTGGTGCAGGACCCGGTTTCCGTGTTCTGCGGATCAGCACCAGCCGCCGGGAGCGCCGGGGCGTCGGGCGAGCCCTTCGCGCACGAGAATGTCCGACAGGGAGACGCCGTTGCGGGTCACGGCGCGGATCTTCTGGCCGCTGCTGTCTTCATCGCCGGCATTGGCGGCCAGAACGTCGAAGGGGCCGGCGTCGAGGAAGGCACGCACCCGCAGCTTGGCGTCGCTGGCCTTGATGCGCTCCGCCTCGCAACGCGGCTTCTTGATGCTCGGCACCTCGATGCCGGCGATCCTGATCTTCTGGCCCTTGAGCATGAAGGTATCGGGCGTGACGACGCAGTCGTCCTGCTTGGCCGTGCCGCAGAGGTAGAACTTCGTCCGGTGGCGGCCATCCGCAGCCATTGGTCGGTCGGGTTTGACGGCGGCGGGCGTCGGACGGAGGCCTTCGGGCTTGCCGATCGGGGCCGGCGGCCTGATGGCGGCGGTCTTGAGCGCATCCTGCCTCTGCGGCGCTCCGCCACGCTTGGCGTCGGCCGCACGGGCGGAGACCTCCCTCGGCGGAACGGGCGCCGCCGGCTTCTGCTGCTCGGTTTTCCTGGAAGCGGTCCGCACGGGAGACTCATCCGCCATCAGGCGATCGGCAAAGCGCCGGACCTCCGATGAATTGTCGTAGGCCGCGATACCGCCAACCAGGACGATCAGTGCCGCGCCCCAGAGCCAGGTGGACCCGCCCTTGCTGCCGCGGGACGCACGTTTGCGGCCGCTGCCCTTGCGCTGCGGCTTTCGTCTGGAACTGGCCATCGGAACCTCTCATCGATTCCGCCGCAGTATCCCCCGGGGATGGTTTCCGAAAGGTTTCCGCCGTGTCCGGTTCCGGCTCAGCTGCCCCGATAGGTGGAATAGCCGAAGGGCGAGAGCAGCAGCGGCACGTGGTAGTGCGCCGTCGTGTCGGCGATGCCGAAGCGGATCGGGATCACGTCCAGGAAAGCGGGCTGCGGCAGAGAATGGCCGGAGGACCGGAGGTAATCGCCGGCATGGAAGACCAGTTCGTATTCGCCGGGGCGGAACGCATCACCGGAAAGGATCGGCCCGCCGTCGACGCGACCGTCGGAATTCGTCTGCACCGTCTTCAGCTTTTCGTGGCCGTCGGCGGAAATCCGGTAGAGCTCGATCTTCAGCCCCTGAGCGGGAACCCCGCGTGCGGTGTCGAGGACGTGGGTGGTGAGGCCGGTCATATGCTGGGCTCCGCGATGCTGTAGGGGGTATCGAAGGTGAATTCTTCGAGGTTGTTCCCCGGCCGGTCGCGGTCCACCACGAGGAAATCGCTCGGTGCGCCGATCGCCATCAGCGGGTGGTGCCAGACGTTCCGCCGGTAGTTGACGCCCTGGTGGCCGCTGGCGAGAAACACCTTCGGCGTTGCCGGCCGGCCCTCCACATCATCCGAGACTGCGACAAGAAACGGCCGGCCGGAAAGCGGCGAAAAGCTCTGGCTGCCGAACGGGTGCCGCTCCATCATGCCGATCTCGTAGGGAAACCGCCGCGGCTGACCGCGGAAAAGACTGATGATGCCCCCCTCGCCTTCCACCTCCACGGCGGCCAGCCTGTGGAAGCGCTCCGTCGTGCCGCCGTTGATGAGGCGGACGGTGGCGGGATCGGCTTCGATCACGTCCCCATAGGGCGCGAAGGCGGATTTGGTCAGCGGATGTATCGGCAGGTGCTGGGGCATGATCATTCGCCTTGCGGACGCCAGTGGCGGAGGGCGTCGAGCCTGGAGACCAGGTCCGGCAGAGCCGATCGGACAGTGTCGAAAACAACCGGCATTTCGAGCTCGTAGTAATCGTGGACCACCACATTCCGCA
>DASUPM010000116.1:0-4916 GCA_036281095.1 Pseudorhizobium sp. | reverse complement strand
GGGTGCTCGACGCCATGGGCGGCGGCGGATGGGGGCCGATCGTGACCAGCAGCCTGCTCGGGCGCGGCCACGAGCCGAAGAAGGTGATCGGCTCCACCAACCTCACCGAATTCGCCGTGACGACCGTGATCTCGATCACCTTCATCCTGGCGCTCGGCTGGTCGGAACTGTCGTCCGCGCTCGGGCTGATCCTCGGCGGCGTGCTAGCGGCACCCTTCGGCGCGCTGATCGTCAGAAAGCTGCCGCTGACGCCGCTGATGATCGCAGTTTCCCTGATCATCATCGGGACCGCGGCGGTGCGGCTGCTCTAGATGCTAACGGCAGGTTGCACTGCCGCGGCACCGCCGAACGAATTCACGCCGCCGTGGAGCGCGCCCAGTCCATGTAGAGGTCCAGCGCCTTGCGGGCGACCGGGCCTTCCTGGAATTCGCGGTCGTCCAGCTTCGTCACCGGCACGATCTTGGAATAGTTGCCGGAGGTGAAGATCTCGTCCGCCTCGCGGAAATCCTCGACCGTCAGGGTCACTTCGCGGACCTCATGGCCTGCCTGGCGCAGGAGGCCGATGACGCGCGACCGGGTGATGCCGGCAAGGAAGGTGCCGTTGGCGACGGGGGTCTTCACCACACCGTCCTTCACCATGAAGACATTGGAGGATGCCGTTTCGGCGACATTGCCGTTCATGTCGCGGGCGAGCGCGTTGTCGAAGCCGCGCGCGCGGGCTTCGATGATCATGCGGCCGCTGTTCGGATAGAGGCTGCCGGTCTTGGCGCCGGTCATTGCCACCTCCGGATTGGGTCGGCGATAGGGGGAGACGGTGAGCGACGACGGCCTTGCCGCATGCATCGGCGCCTCGAACAGGCAGAGCGCGAAACGGGTGGATTCCGGATCGGGGGCGACGAGACTGAAGGAGGTGCCGTGCTCGGCCCAGTACATCGGCTTGATGTAGATGGCGGTCCTGCCGTCGAACTTCCGCACACCTTCAAGCGCCAGCCGCTCGATCTCCCCGGCCTCCACCACCGGCTTGAGACCCATATTGGTGGCGGAACGGTTGACGCGCCGGCAATGCAGGTCGAGGTCCGGCGATATGCCGTCGAACCAGCGCGCACCGTCGAACACCGTGGAGCCCAGCCACATGGCATGCGAGGTCGGACCGATCAGCGGCGGATTGCCCTCCAGCCACTCGCCGTCGACATAGGTCCAGGTTGCGGTGCGGGGTGCGGTATTCACGGGCATGCTCGTCTCCTTGAAATGTCCGGCGAGTGAAGGCCGGCGATCCTGATCGGGTCAAGGAGATTCTTGGGGCGAAGGGGGGCGCGACTGCTCTTCCGCGCTTCCCTCGATCATTGATTTTTTAGAATTTTTCTTGCCGAGCCCATCTCCCGGCGATGGGTGCATCACAAAAAATCATGGCTGCGGGTGCTCACGAGCGCGAGGGCGGCGGAAACAGCGGATTGCGCTCCGGCCGCACGGCTTCGATGGGGCCGAACTCCAGACGGGAGGTGGCAAGCCGGTCAAGCAGAACAAGGCTGAGGATGCTCGCCAGGAGGCAGAGCAGGAAGACGAAAAAAGGCCAGCGCATCAGTATCTCCGGGTCGGAACGCAAAACACATCCACGGATAGCGGCCGGTGCGGGTCCCTCGCCCGAACGGCCGCCGCCGGACGTTAAACGCGAAAAATGCGTCCTGCTGATGGCCGGGCAGCCAAGCAGGACTGCCGACGCGGCGGGCGGAACCC
Source organism: Pseudorhizobium sp. (assembly GCA_036281095.1). Lineage (GTDB taxonomy): Bacteria > Pseudomonadota > Alphaproteobacteria > Rhizobiales > Rhizobiaceae > Neorhizobium. The sequence continues at coordinate 3,182 of DASUPM010000116.1, read as the reverse complement.
GGTACCGCCCTGACGCGTTTCCGCGACGAACCTTTGCCGCCTATGCTGCGGCAGGAGGATCTGCAAGAACGGGGCTGGCAATTTCATGACGACGATCCTGGCCGAGGGGGAAACCTGCTGGCGCATCGCCCGCGCCGATCGCTTCTCCGTCATCATCGACGCCGCCGATTTCTTCCGGCTGGCAAAGCAGGCGATGCTGAAGGCGAGGCGATCGATCTACCTGATAGGCTGGGATTTCGACACGCGCATTCGTCTGGAGCCGGGAAACGAAGCGGCGCAGCGTCCGGACAAGCTCGGGCGGTTCCTGACCGACCTCGCGCGGCGCAACGAGGCCCTCGACGTCCGCATCCTCAAGTGGGACATCGGCGTGCTTTCATCGCTTACCCGCGGCGAAACGCCTTTCTACATGCTGCGCTGGCTCCTCAACCCGCGCATCCACCTGAAGCTCGACGGAGCGCATCCGCCGATGGCCGCCCATCACATGAAGCTCCTGGTGATCGACGACAGGGTGGCCTTCTGCGGCGGGATCGACATGACGACCTGCCGATGGGACACGCGCGAGCACAGGGAGAAGGATCCGGCCCGCCGGTCGCCGCTCGGTTTCCAGGAGGCGCCCTGGCACGATGCGACGTCCTGCTGCTCCGGCCCCGCCGCCGCAGCGCTCGGAGACCTCGCGCGGCAGCGCTGGCAGATGGCGACGAAGCAGGAGCTCGACCCGCCACAGGTGGAGGGCGACCCGTGGCCGGACGACCTTCCGGTGGAATACGAGAATGTCGACATCGGCATCGCCCGCACCGCGCCCGCCTATGCGGAACGCAGGCAGGTGGTGGAGATCGAGACGGCGACGCTCGCGATCATCGCCGCGGCCAAGAAGACGCTCTATGTGGAAAGCCAGTATTTCGCCTCGCGGCGGATCGCCGAAGCGATCGCCAAGCGGCTGCGGGAGGCCGATCCTCCCGAGATCGTGCTCGTCAACCCGGAGGGCGCGAGTGGCTGGCTGGAATCGAAGACGATGGATTCGGCGCGCATCCGGCTGATGAAGCTCGTGCGGGACGCCGACCACCGCGACCGCTTCCGCATCCTCTATCCCGTCAACGAGGCAGGCACGCCGATCTACGTCCATGCCAAGCTGATGATCGCCGATGACCGCATCCTGAAGATCGGTTCGGCAAACATCAACAACCGGTCGATGGGCTACGACACAGAGTGCGACCTGATCCTGCAAGCGGGAGACGATGACGGCCCCGAACTCAGACACGCGATCGCCGGAGAGAGGAACGGTCTGCTGGCGGAGCATCTTGGCCGCACGCCGGAGGAGGTCGAGCGCGCGCTGGCTGAAACCGGCGGCTCGCTGATCGGCGTGGTCGACCGGCTGAACCGCGACGAGGGGCGCGGGCTGCGGCCGATACCGATGCGCGACCTGACGCCGGATGAGGAAATGGTGGCTGAATCGGACCTGACGGACCCGGAGCGCCCGGCGGGCATCCGCTACCGGCCGTCGCGATTCCTGCGTGCCGGCTTCCGCCACAAGGCGGCCGTGTAACCGGAGAAACAGCCGCACGCCTCGGCCAGGAGGCAACACTTCACGACACCCGGCCGCGTTCCGCCAGAAAATCCAGAAGCGCCCTCACCCGCGACGGCAGAGGCCCGCCCTGCCCGACATGGATGGCGTGGAATTCCTCCAGGTCGCCGGGATTGAAGTCCTCGAGGACGGGGACGAGCCGACCGGCACGGATATCGTCGCGGACGGTAAACGCCGCCAGCCGGGCGAGGCCCACGCCGTCGAGCGCCAGCTGCCGCAATCCCTCCCCGTCGCTCACCTGCACCCGCCCGACCGGCGGCACGACGACCACCTCCCCGTCGATCCGCAGCGGCCAGCCGCGCGTGCTGCGCACATAGCCGAAGCCCAACCGGTTGTACTGATCGAGCTCCGAGGGATGGGACGGCATTCCGAAGCGCTGGAGATAGCCCGGCGAGGCGACGATCGTCATCCGGGTCTCGCCCAGCTTGCGGGCGACGAGGCTCGAACTCTTCAGAGGTCCGGCGCGGACAGCGACATCCGTCCGGTCGGCCAGGAGGTCGATGACGGCATCGGTGCGGGCGATATCGAGGGCGACGCCCGGATGGCGCTCGAGAAATTCGGGCAGGACAGGCGACAGGATGTGCGTGCTGTAGGATGCGCTCGTGTTCACCCTGATGCGGCCCACCGCGGCGACGGCGGTTCCGGCGCTCTGTTCGGCATCCGCGATGTCGGCAAGAATGGCGGTGGAGCGATCGTAGAAAGAGGCGCCCTCCGGCGTCAGCGCGAACTGCCGCGTCGAGCGGTTGAGAAGCCGGGAGCCGAGCCGCGCCTCCAGCCGCGCGATCAGCTTGCTCACCGCCGAGGGCGTCATCTCCAGCGCGCGGGCGGCAGCGGAAAAGCCGCCCTGTTCTACCACGCGGACGAAGACCTCCATTTCGGCGGATCGGTTGACGTCGAGGCGGCGCATTTGTGCCCTTGCTTCACAGATCATGTTCCTGGCGGCAACCTACATCACATCGTGGGGAAGATCTATCTGTCTGCCTTCTCAACAACCGGACAGGAATACCATGCCTCTCGCACTCTATGCCCTGACCGCCGGTGCCTTCGGCATCGGCGTCACGGAATTCGTTATCATGGGACTGCTGATCGAAGTCGGCGCCGACATGGGCGTGTCGATCGCCACCGCCGGCCTGCTCATCTCCGGCTATGCGCTGGGCGTCGTCTTCGGCGCGCCGACGCTGACCGTCCTCACCGGCCGCTGGCCGCGCAAGAGCGTGCTCGCCGGACTGATGGCGATCTTCATCATCGGCAACGCGATCTGCGCGCTTTCGCCCAACTACACCATCCTGATGATCGCGCGCATCATCACCGCGCTTGCGCACGGCACCTTCTTCGGCGTGGGCTCGGTGGTGGCCACGCGGCTGGTCGCACCCGACCGGCGGGCATCGGCCATCGCCGTGATGTTCACCGGCCTCACCGTGGCCACCGTGCTCGGGGTTCCGTTCGGGACATGGCTCGGCCAGCAGTTCGGCTGGCGCTCGACCTTCTGGGCCGTCTCTGCCGTCGGGCTTGCGGCGCTTGCCGTCATCCTGGCGCTGGTGCCGAAGGAGAGCGGGCAGACGGAGGTTTCCGACTGGCGCAAGGACCTGAAGGCGATTTC
>DASUPM010000115.1:0-3140 GCA_036281095.1 Pseudorhizobium sp. | reverse complement strand
AGCCCTCGGCTTTCGCAATGTCGGCGATCGCCTGGATCTCGTCGAGCTCGTAGATGCTGCCGACTTCGGTCGCCTGCGTCATCGTGACGGCGGCGGCGCGGCCGTGATGGACGGCGTCCTGCGGATAGCGCGCCATCCTTGCCTTCAGATTGAAGGGATTCATCTTTCCCTCGGCGCCCTCCACGGGTACCATGCGCATGCCGCTGAAGAAATCGGGCGCGCCGCACTCGTCCTCGATGACATGCGCCTCCGTATGGGCGAACACCACGCCTCCCGGCCGCGCGACGCTCGCCAGTGCGAGCGAGTTGGCGGCAGTGCCGGTTGCGACGAAGAAGACCGCGACTTCGCGCTCGAAGATCTCGTTGAAGCGCCGCTCGATGGAGCGGTCCAGTTCGCTCGTACCGTAGGCGGCGGCAAACCGCGTCGACTCGCGCAGCAGGCGGTCATTGATGGCGGGGTGGGCGCCGGCCCAGTTGTCGGAGGCAAAGAACATGGCGGATTATCCTCGGGTCTTGGAAGGATTGCGACCTTAGTGCTTTTGCGGGCCGGATCAATGCGCCGTTTCCATTCCTTCACGGGTGCGCAAGAAGCAGATGGTAAGAGGCCGATAAAGGTCAGAAAATTTCGCCGTCTGGGCGGTTTTGCTAATGTTCGGGCGTTGCGGCGGTAAATTCTGAGGCGGCGGGTCTTGTGGCGATGACTGATCCGTGCGATAGAACCGAGCGGAAATAGGTCAGATGTGTTGTCCTATTTTGACGGTCGCTGCGGCGGCACCCAGTTGCATCGCTCCGGTCGATGGCAACGGGTACGCCACGGCAGCTTCCGCGACTTGGATGCCAACCACCTTGTCCAGCGGGACCGAAGGAGGAACGACGATGACGAAGACTGTCGATGGGCAGGCCGCCGCGGCCACCCCTGGTGAAGCCGGCGGGATTGCCGCAAATCCCGCAGCGTTCGTGCCGTCCGGTCTGCCGGCCGCCCAAGGTCTCTATGACCCGCGCAACGAGCACGACGCCTGCGGCGTCGGCTTCATCGCCCACATGAAGGGACAGAAGTCGCACCAGATCGTCAAGGACGGCCTGTTCATCCTGGAAAACCTGACGCACCGCGGTGCCGTCGGCGCCGACCCGCTGATGGGCGACGGCGCCGGCATCCTGGTGCAGATCCCGGATCGCTTCTTCCGCGAGGAAATGGCGAAGCAGGGCGTGACGCTGCCGAAGGCCGGAGAGTATGCGGTCGGTCATTTCTTCCTGCCGCGCGACGCCGAGCAGATCGAGCATTTCAAGAAGGTTATCGTCGAGGTGATCGCGGAGGAGGGGCAGCAGTTCCTCGGTTTCCGCGAGGTGCCGGTCGACAACTCGTCGCTTTCGAAGGCGCCCGAGATTGCAGCGACCGAGCCGCATCACCTGCAGGTCTTCATCGGTGCGGGCCGCGATGCCGCGACGAATGTGGATTTCGAGCGCAAGCTCTTCCTCATCCGCAAGGTGATCTCCAACCGTATCTACGACCAGTTCGGCGGCCAGGAGACGGGCTTCTATCCCGTATCGCTGTCGTCCTCGACGATCGTCTACAAGGGCATGTTCCTCGCCTATCAGGTGGGCGCCTATTACAAGGACCTGTCCGACCCGCGCTTCGAATCGGCTGTCGCGCTCGTCCACCAGCGCTTCTCGACCAACACCTTTCCGTCCTGGAAGCTCGCGCACCCGTACCGCATGGTCGCGCACAACGGCGAGATCAACACGCTGCGCGGCAACGTCAACTGGATGGCTGCGCGACAGGCGTCGGTTTCCTCGCCGCTCTTCGGCGATGACATCTCCAAGCTCTGGCCGATCTCCTACGAGGGCCAGTCCGATACGGCGTGTTTCGACAACGCGCTCGAGTTCCTGACGCGCGGCGGCTATTCGCTGGCGCATGCCGTGATGATGCTGATCCCGGAAGCCTGGGCGGGCAATCAGTCGATGAGCCCCGAGCGGAAGGCCTTCTACGAATACCATGCGGCGCTGATGGAGCCCTGGGACGGGCCGGCGGCCGTCGCCTTCACCGACGGCAAGCAGATCGGCGCGACGCTCGATCGCAACGGCCTTCGCCCGGCGCGCTATGTCGTCACCTCGGACGACCGCATCATCATGGCGTCGGAAGCGGGCGTCCTGCCCGTGCCGGAAGAGACGATCATCAAGAAGTGGCGTCTGCAGCCCGGCAAGATGCTGCTGATCGACATGGAAAAGGGCCGCATCATCTCCGACGAGGAGGTGAAGCACGAGCTTGCGGCCAAGCATCCCTATCGCAACTGGCTCGACAATACGCAGCTCATCCTGGAGGAGCTGAAGCCGGTGGAGCCGCGCGCGCTGCGCCGCGACGTCTCGCTTCTCGATCGCCAGCAGGCCTTCGGCTATACCAGCGAAGACACGCGCATCCTGATGTCGCCGATGGCGACGACCGGCCAGGAAGCCATCGGCTCGATGGGGACCGATACCCCGATCTCGGCGATGTCGGAGAAGTCGAAGCTCCTCTATACCTATTTCAAGCAGAACTTCGCCCAGGTCACCAACCCGCCGATCGATCCGATCCGCGAGGAACTGGTGATGAGCCTCGTCTCCTTCATCGGGCCGCGGCCGAACATCCTCGACCACCAGGGCGCTTCGCGCGCCAAGCGGATGGAGGTGCGCCAGCCGATCCTGACCAATGGCGATCTGGAAAAGATCCGCTCCATCGGCCACACGGAAGACCTGTTCGACACCAAGACGCTCGACTTCACCTATGACATCGAGCGCGGTGCCGAAGGCATGCCGGAAATGCTCGACCGTCTCTGCGAACGGGCGGAGGCGGCGGTCAAGGGCGGCTACAACATCATCGTGCTTTCCGATCGTCAGGTTGGTCCGGATCGTGTGGCGATCCCGGCGCTGCTGGCGACGGCCGCCGTGCACCATCATCTGATCCGCAAGGGGTTGCGGACCTCCGTCGGCCTCGTGGTGGAAACCGGCGAGCCGCGCGAGATCCATCATTTCTGCTGTCTTGCCGGCTTCGGTGCGGAAGCCATCAATCCCTATCTCGCCTTCGATACGCTGACCGACATGCACGCCCGTGGCGAGTTCCCGAAGGAGGTGGATGCCTCTGAAATCGTCAACCGCTACATCAAGGCG
>DASUPM010000114.1:0-4423 GCA_036281095.1 Pseudorhizobium sp. | reverse complement strand
GATTGCGCTTTCGACGCTGGCATTGCTCATCGTGCTGTTCTGGTTCGGCTGCATGCTCGTCTGGCGCGTCCGTTTCCAAACCATCGCCGGCCTCGGGATATCCGCCTCCTGGGCCTATGCTGCGCTGCCCGTCGGCTCCATCCTCTCTGCGCTCGCGCTCGTCGCCCATGTGCTCGATCCGAGCGAGAAGGGCGACCACCGGACAGAGAACGCGGGCTAGGAGGGCGCCATGCTATTTTTGATGATTTTTTCGCTGGTTCTGCTGATGGCCCTCTCGGTTCCGGTGGCGGTCGCCATCGGCCTTGCCGGTATCCTCGGAACCATCAGTTTTTCCAACTTGCCGCTGATCGTCGTGCCACAGCAGGCGTTCATCGCGCTCGACAAGTTCCCGCTCGCCGCCATCCCGTTCTTCATCCTGGCCGGCAACATCATGGCGGCCGGCGGTATCTCGTCCCGTCTCGTGGATCTTGTCGAGAGTGTTGTCGGCGAAACCCGAGGCGGCCTGCCGTTGACCTGCATCCTGGTATGCATGATCTTCGCGGCCGTCTCCGGATCGAGTGTGGCCACCACCTACGCGATCGGCGCAATCCTGATCCCGGCCATGGTGCGGCAAAATTATCCGGTCGGCTTCGCCGCCTCGCTGCAGGCAACCGCGGCCGAACTGGGCGTCATCATCCCGCCGTCGATCCCGATGATCCTTTACGGCGTCTCCGCAGGCGCACCAGTGGGAGATCTCTTCGTCGCCGGCCTCGGGCCGGGCGTGCTGATTGCCATGGCGCTCGGCCTGTTCGTGATCCTGTGGGCGCGCTACAAGCACGAGCCGGTGACCTCCGAGCTTCCGAGGAAGGAATTCCTGCCCAGCCTGCGCCGCTCGAGCCTCGCGCTCGCTATGCCGGTCATCATTCTCGGCGGGATATACGGTGGCGTGTTCACCCCGACGGAAGCTTCGGTGATCGCGGTGTTCTATGCGCTTGCCGTAAGTCTGCTGGTCTACCGGCAGATGAGCCTCGGTGATCTCGCCGACGTCCTGCGGCGTTCCACGCTCTCCTCGGCCATCATCATGTTCATCATATCGATGGCGGGTCTGTTCTCGTTCGTGCTCACCCGTGCCGGCGTGCCGGCGGCGATCAGCGCTTGGATCGTCGAGACCTTCGACAGCGGCTTCACCTTCCTGCTGGCGGTGAACGTGTTGCTGTTCCTGATCGGGATGTTCGTTGAGACCTCGGCCTCTATCGTGGTGATCTCGCCGATCCTGGCGCCGGTTGCTGCCCGCTACGGCATCGATCCCGTCCATTTCGGGATGATCATGATCACCAATCTGGCGCTCGGAATGATCACGCCGCCATTCGGGGTCAATCTTTTTGCGGCCGCCGCCGTTGCGAAGATTTCGCTCCACAAGATGGTGCCCTACCTAGTGCCGTTGGTGTGCGTCATCGTCTTCTGCCTGGCCCTGATCACCTATGTGCCGATCATCAGCCTCGGTTCGCTGTATTTGCTGGGCATACGTTAGAAACTCTACTCCGCGCTTGCCGACGAGGTGTCATGACCGATCCGAAGCCTACAGTTCTGGTGTTCGCCGCCTTGGATCGGTCCGTAAAAACGGGTCTGGGAGGCCACTGTAACCTGATCGAGACGGATGGGGCGGACATTGCTCGTCTGGCACCCGAGGTGGCGGCGACCATTCGTGCGGTTGCCTGCATCGGCCGTTTCGACAATGCAGACCTCGACCGCCTTCCGAACCTGGAGCTGATCGCTTCATTTGGTGTGGGCTACGACGGCATCGATGCCCGGTATGCCGCGGGGAGGGGGATCATCGTTACCAACACGCCGGATGTTCTCACTGAGGAAGTGGCCGATGCGACGATCGGGCTGCTGATCAACACGATCCGGCAGCTTCCAAGGGCCGAGGCCTGGCTTCGTGCCGGCCACTGGGCACGTGGCGAAACCTATCCGCTATCGCCGCTGACGCTCAGGGGCCGTTCGGTGGGGATCTTCGGGCTCGGGCGGATCGGCAAGGCTATCGCGCGGCGTGTCGAAGCATTTGGTCTCCCCGTTGTCTATCATAGCCGACGGCCGGCGGAGGACGTGTCCTATCGGTACTATTCCTCCCTTGTCGAACTTGCTGGCGCTGTGGATACGTTGATCTCCGCCGTGCCCGGCGGTAGCGCGACCGATCGCGTGATCGGCAGGGAGATATTCGAGGCTTTGGGCCCGAATGGTGTCTTCGTCAATGTCGGACGCGGATCGACCGTGGACGAGGAGGCGCTGATCGACGCGCTCGGCAATGGTACGATTGCAGCCGCCGGACTTGACGTGTTTGCCAACGAACCGGTTGTCCCAATTCGCCTGCTGGAGTTGGGCAACGCCACTGTCCTGCCGCACATTGCTGCCGCGACTTTGGACACGCGGGCAGCCGTCGCAGGTCTCGTAGTTGATAACGTTTTGCGCTGGTTCAGCCACGGTCGGGCGCTGACGCCGGTGCCGGAAAGTGTGGCCGCCCGGGCTAGATGAGGCTCTTGCTTGGCGAGTGAGCACCGCTCCACCAGTTGGTGTGCGGGATAAGTCCTGAGACCTGGCAAATTGCCGATCGACACACCTCATCCAGTCTCGCACATTGCCGAACAAGACCGCCAGATCATAACGCCACTCTAGGAGAAGCAAGCGCCAGTTCATGCCGCCGCACGGACGGCGTTATTGAGCCATCAGCGCGTGAAGTAATCCTTTTTCGCCGTCGGTGAGGTCTCCATATCATGCTTAGGCTCACGCGAGAGGGTCGACGTACCCCCTTGGGCACCGGCTTCGAAACAACAGGCATCATGTTTCCACCTTCATCACAGCCAAAGGTCCATGTACCTATCAAGGCACTGACCGATCGAGGCAAGAAGAGTGACGCCGGGTGAGGTCGCGGAGCTAAAAGAACCCTCCGCCAAACAACTTGCTCGTCGACAAGAAGGCGGCAGCATCAGCCAGACGTTGTGGATCATCCAGCCCCGCCCGATACAATGACAGGGCAGTGGTCAGGCTATCGGACCGCCGCCTGCATCGGCGGCCGACAGCAAGTCGGCAGAGGAGGCGTGAAATCGTGGCGCGTTGTCGCAGGATTGATCGTATAACCGGTGCACGGAATGGCGGACGCAGACTAATAAGCTTCCTCCACCTCATTGGCAGCCTCCTTCGGTTGACGAAGGAAGCGCAGGGCCGTCCGCCTGAAGATCCGCAACTGGTTTACTTTGCCATTGCCCCATCTATGCTGCGCCCCATGTTGTTGCAGGATAAAGCCTGCCTACCTCCGATGACCGTTATTTGAGGAACCTAGACGCCCTATGGATCGATCCGAGCCCGACCTCGACGCGTGCGCACGCGAACCGATCCACATCCCGGGCGCCATCCAGCCGCATGGGGCCTTGATTGTTTTGCGTCCTCGCGACATGAGGGTTCTGCAGGCGAGCGGGAATTCCAGCGAGTTCTTCGGAGAGAACCTTGCGGCAACAGGCGTGGTCACGGGTCCCCTGAGCAAGATCTTGTCGCGGCTCAAGGACTGGTACGAAACGCAGGAACCGACGTTCCAGGTACTTATTGCAGGGGGCACGCTGCTGGTTACGGCTCATCGCTCTGCTTGGTCAATTGTTGTCGAGGTGGAGCGCGCCGACAAGGCGCAGGTTGATACGCTGCTGACGAGGCTGAAGGGCTTCGCGCAAACCCTTGCCGCTAAGGATGACGTTCCTGGTTCGCTGGAGGCGGCTACACACTTCATATTGGAACTGACAGCCTTCGACCGGGTCCTTGTCTATCAGTTTGATGAGGGGTGGAATGGGCACGTCATAGCCGAGACTGGTAACGGCAAGCTGCCGTCATATTTGGACCTCCGGTTCCCCGCGGGCGACATTCCGGCACAGGCTCGTGCGCTCTACACCACCAATCGTCTCCGCATCATACCGGACGCGGGATATCGTCCGGTGCCGATAATGCCCGTCATCAACCCGGATACCTCGGAGCCGATTGACCTCAGCCAGGCTCAACTCCGCAGCGTCTCCCCCGTCCACCTTGAGTACATGCGTAATATGGCGACGGCGGCCTCGATGTCGGTCTCGATCATGATTGGAGACAAGCTTTGGGGATTGATATCCTGCCATAGCGCCGAACCTCACCGCGTTCCTCCGACTATTCGAGACGCCTGCGACTTCGTCGCCCAATCGCTTTCAATGAAAATCGCTGCACAAGTTCGGTCCGAAGATGCCGCGAGCCGCGTCGCCCTGGCACAGGTATCGGCTCGATTGCTGTCGAACATGTCCGAAGAGGCGAGCTGGCTTGAAGGCCTTGCAAGGAAGCCTCGGGACCTTCTCGAACAAGTCAGGGCGTCAGGCGCCGCGATCGTGACCGAGGATGCCTTTCAGGCGGTCGGGGTGACACCTCCAGAGACGGA
>DASUPM010000113.1:0-2561 GCA_036281095.1 Pseudorhizobium sp. | reverse complement strand
CGGGAGGGGGCGCCCTTCCACTGCGGGTCGGACGGCGGAAAATGGTCGCCGATATCGCCGGCCCCGCAGGTGGCGAGCAGGGCGTCCGTCAGGGCATGCAGCCCGACATCCGCGTCCGAATGTCCCTTGAGGCGCTGGTCGTGAGGAATGAAGACGCCGCAAAGCGTAACGCCGTCGCCCGGTTCGAGCTGGTGCACGTCATAGCCGTTGCCGGTCCTCACGTCGGGAAGGGCAGCCTGCGAGAGCTTCTTGTCAGCCATGATGATATCCTGTCTTAGCGTCAGTTTCACATTGTCCGGCGACCCTTCGACCAGCGTCACGGGGATGCCGGCCCATTCCGCGATGGAACAGTCGTCGGTGAAGTCGAAGCGGCCGGCCGCCACCGCCCGGCGATGGCCGTCGAGAATGGCGTCCAGGCGAAAGCTCTGCGGCGTCTGAGCGGCGTAAAGACCGTTCCTGGAAACCGTCTCCTGCACCAGCCCTTCGGCGCCGCGTTTGAGGGTATCGGTCACGGCAAGTGCCGGCAGCACGGCATCGCCCCCCTTGGCCAACTGCAGGGATATCCGGTCAAGAAGATCGTGGCTTACGAATGGCCGGGCGCCGTCATGGATCATCACATGGGTGGTGTCGGTCGCGGCCAGCGCCTGCAGCCCGGCAAGCACCGAAGCCTGCCGCGTCGCGCCGCCGAAGACGGTGGTCACCCGTGCCGCGCCGGGCAGATCGGCAATCGCCTGCGAGAACAACGCCCGGTCGTCCGGGTGGATGACGACTACGACGGGCCCCGCCTGTGGCCAACCGAGGAAGGCCTGCAGGACATGGGAAACAACGGCACGCCCGCCGATGAGACGATACTGTTTCGGTCCCTCTGCGGTTCCCGCACGTTCCCCACGGCCGGCCGCGACGATGACGATCCCGATTTGCATGATGTAGACGCGACCCGGCTTCCTGCTGACACACTCGGTTGACAGTGGAGCACTATAGACTCACAAGGCATTTTGCCAGCCGGCTTCCTGCCTCGTCTTTCTTCGCAATTGCTCTTGTGATCCGGCGAAACTCTGTCTAAAAATAATGCAGCATTACCGTGTGCCTGAAAGATCATCAGTTGCCTGTTCCGTCTCTCGCTTCCTCCTTTAGCATCGGGCCGATTTCGGTCCGGAACAGGGTGGTTCTCGCGCCGATGTCGGGAGTTACCGATCTTCCGTTCCGGGAAATCGCCTGGAGGTGGGGCACAGGACTCGTTGTTACCGAAATGATCGCCAGCCGCGAGCTCGTCCTCAGCCGCGGCGAATCCTGGGCGCGTTTGAAGCGTGCCGGCCTTGGTCCGCATATGGTGCAGCTCGCCGGCCGCGAGCCGCAATGGATGGCGGAGGCCGCGAAGATTGCCGCCGATAACGGCGCCGACATCATCGACATCAACATGGGTTGTCCCGCGAAGAAGGTGACCGGCGGCTATTCCGGCTCCGCCCTGATGCGGGACCCGGAACTGGCGCTGTCGCTGATCGAGGCGACCGTGAAGGCGGTCGATGTTCCGGTTACGCTGAAGATGCGTCTTGGCTGGGATGAGAACTCGATCAATGCGCCGCAGATCGCCCGCCAGGCAGAGGAGGCCGGGGTGCAGCTCGTGACGATCCATGGGCGCACCCGCATGCAGTTCTACGAGGGCAGGGCGGACTGGGACGCGATCCGTGGCGTCCGCGAGGCGATAACAGTGCCGCTGATCGCCAACGGCGACGTCCAGTCGCCGGAGGATGCACGGGACATTCTTGAGCGCTCGGGTGCCGATGCCGTGATGATCGGGCGCGGGACCCAAGGGCGGCCGTGGCATGCCGGAACGCTTGCCGGCCACCGGGTGCCGTCGGCCCCGGAGCGGCTCGAAATCGTCGCGGATCACTATGATGCCATGCTCCGCTTCTACGGCCGCGAGGCCGGGCTTCGGCACGCCAGGAAGCATCTCGGCTGGTATCTCGACCGCCTGGCTCCGCATGTCGCGCCGGAGGAAAAATCCACCATCTTCCGTTCCGTGGAGCCCGACGAGGTGATGTCACGCATGATGCAGGCGCTCCAGTCGCTCCCGCCGTCAGCCGCAAGAGAGGCAGCATGAACAGGATACCCTCTCCGGTCGGCGACGGCGGGCTGGCGCTTGCCGTCCTCAACGCGGTTCAGAACCCGGTCATCCTCGTCGATCAGGCAGGGCACGTCGCCTTCGCCAACTGGGAGGCGGAATCCTTTTTCGGCGCGAGCGCCGCGCAACTCGCCCGCCACGAGATCTCGACGCTCATTCCCTTCGGCAGCCCGCTTCTCGCGCTGATCGACCAGGTCCGCGAGCGCAAGGCGCCGGTCAACGAATACCGGGTCGATCTGTCGTCCCCGCGGCTCGGGCAGGACAAGCTCGTCGATCTGTACGTGGCACCGGTGACGAACGAGCCGGGTTCCGTGGTGATCGTCTTCCAGGAGCGGTCGATGGCCGACAAGATCGACCGGCAGCTGACGCATCGCGCCGCCGCCCGCTCGGTGACCGGCCTTGCCTCTATGCTCGCGCACGAGATCAAGAACCCTCTCTC
>DASUPM010000112.1:0-2554 GCA_036281095.1 Pseudorhizobium sp. | reverse complement strand
GAGCTCTGCCGGCGCTTCGAGCCCGTGCCGCAGCTCCTGAAGAATGTCCGTTTCCAGGGCGGGAAGCCGCTGGACGATATCATCGTCCAGCAGGCGATCGCCGACGCGGAAGCGGAACTTGCCGGCAGGGGGCGCCTTGTGATCCGCCCTTCCGGTACGGAACCGCTGATCCGGGTGATGGCGGAGGGCGACGACGAAGGACAGGTCGAGCGGATCGTCAACGATCTCATCGGCGTCATATCGAGCGCCCGCACCGCGGCCTGATCATCAGACTTTCGAAGAAGAAGCCGGCCTAAGGCCGGCTTCTTCTGTTTTTGCCGTGGTAAACGGCTATGGTTAAGCGGAACTTTACTTTTCCTCTTCATTGTCCTTGCAGTTCAACCGTTGGCACGCGCTCGCTCGCCAATGACGACAAGCTGGGGACAAGCCATGAAAAAGAGCCTTCTGAGCGCGGCCGCGCTGGTGCTGACCTTTGGCGCTGCGCATTCCGCCGACCTTTATCAACCAGAACCGCTGCCCATCATGGACGCGCCCGAGATCACGGTTCGGGAAGCGAGTGGGTGGTATCTGCGCGGGGACGTCGGCTACTCGTTCAACAAGGTCCGGGGCGTCGAGTACTATCAGGGATCGAATGCGAACCTTGAGGACTTCGACAGTGTTTCGCTGAAGGACAGCTTCCTGATCGGCGCCGGTGTCGGCTACCAGATCAACAACTACCTCCGTACGGACGTGACCTTCGACTACCTGACCTCCGCCGACTTCGACGGAAGCACGAGCGGCGTCTGCGGTGGCGCTCCTTGCACATCGAGTGACCGGTCGTACATGCACGCCTATTCGCTCATGGCCAACGCCTATGTCGATCTCGGCACCTACGGGTATGTCACCCCTTATGTCGGCGCCGGTATCGGCGGCACCTATGTGAAGTGGGGCAAGCTGCGCAACACCATTTGCGACGATCCTGCGGTGGCGCCTGCATGCTACACCAACGAGCACGGCGGCGAGAAGAGCTGGCGCTTCACCTACGCCCTCATGGCAGGCGCAACCATCGACATCACCTGCGCCCTCAAGGCGGATGTCGGCTATCGTTTCCGCCACATCACCGGCGGCGACATGTTCGGCTACGACGACAACGGCGGCCCGGGCCGCGACAAGGGTTTCTACAGCCACGAGGCCCGCGTCGGCGCCCGCTATGTCTTCGGCGGTTGCGACACCCCCGTGGCCTACGAGCCGCCGGTCGAGCCGATCGTCTACAAGTAAGCCCGCGAATGTCGTGCTATCGAGGCCGTCCTTCGGGGCGGCCTTTTGCGTTTGGAAGGGGACAGGGCAGGGCGAGCCGGCGGGGTATCGTTCCGGCAGAGGTTCGAACAGGACGGCCAGCGTGATCTCGCGGCAGCAACGTGACGTCAATCGGTCGCCCGACCCCGATCTAAATCTATCGGCAGTCGCGTCCTGAGCGGCTTTTGACAGAACGGACACACTTCGTCCAACACAAACGGTACTGAACAGCAACATGAGCCAATGATGCGCGATCTCATGAGAGACGCACTTTGCCTCTTGCCGTCTTCGAGGGATTCCCATAAAAGCAGCGGCGGGACACCTCTCCCCAACGAGAGGCTAATTACCTGGAAGGGTATACATATGGCCACTGCCACCGCGAAGCCGGACCTGCGTCCGAACAACACCCATTTTTCTTCTGGCCCCTGCTCGAAGCGCCCCGGTTGGTCGCTCGATGCACTTTCCGATGCCCCGCTCGGCCGTTCGCACCGCGCCAAGATCGGAAAGGCGAAGCTCAAGCAGGCCATCGACCTTACCCGTGAAATTCTGAATGTGCCGGCGGATTACCGCATCGGCATCGTGCCGGCCTCCGATACCGGCGCGGTCGAGATGGCGCTCTGGTCGCTGCTCGGCGAGCGCGGCGTCGACATGCTTGCCTGGGAAAGCTTCGGTGCCGGCTGGGTCACCGACGTGGTCAAGCAGTTGAAGCTCAAGGATGTCCGCAAGTTCGAAGCCGATTACGGCCTGCTGCCGAACCTCGCGGAGGTCGATTTCGACCGCGACGTCGTCTTCACCTGGAACGGCACGACCTCTGGCGTGCGCGTTCCGAATGCCGACTTCATCCCGGCAGACCGCAAGGGCCTGACCATCTGCGATGCCACCTCGGCAGCCTTTGCGCAGGACATGGACTTCTCCAAGCTCGACGTCGTCACCTTCTCCTGGCAGAAGGTGCTGGGCGGCGAAGCGGCACATGGCATTCTGATCCTGTCGCCGCGCGCCGCCGAGCGGCTGAAGACCTATTCGCCGCCCTGGCCGCTGCCGAAGATTTTCCGCCTGACCTCCAACGGCAAGCTGATCGAGGGCATCTTCAAGGGCGAGACGATCAACACGCCTTCCATGCTCTGTGTCGAGGACTATATCGACGCGCTCAACTGGGCGAAATCGCTGGGCGGCCTGAACGCGCTGCTGGCCCGCTCCGATGCCAACGCCAAGGTGATCGCCGATTGGGCCGCGCGCACGGCCTGGGTGGATTTCCTCGCCAAGGAGGCGGCCACGCGCT
>DASUPM010000111.1:0-5155 GCA_036281095.1 Pseudorhizobium sp. | reverse complement strand
AACAGGCTGGTTGCCTAGCGGAAGGATTTTGCCGGCCATGCCTTAGGGGAACCAAGTCCGGCCTCCTGTGTTGTCCGCCCAGCAGAAGCACAGGAGAAAGAACATGCGCATTCATCTGCTGGCCGCAACCGCGGCCCTGGTAATGGTTTCGGGTGCTGCTTTCGCCCAGAGCACCGTGGTCGTGCAGGAATCGGCCCCGGTCGTGACCGGCTCCACCGTGGTCGTTCCGGGCGAAGTCCGCACCTACGTCATGGAGCAGTCGGTTCCCTCTGTCGCCTATGAAGGCGAGGTCGTCGTCGGTGCGGCCCTGCCGGACACGGTCGAGGTACATACGGTCGATGGCCATAGCGACTACGCCTACACGGTGGTCAACGAACGCCGCGTGCTGGTCAACCCGCAGACCCGCACGGTCATCCAGGTTCTGGACTAGCAACGTCGAAAGCCCCGGCTCATTCCGCCGGGGCTTCTTCTGCAACGTGACACCGCCAAGTTGCACTGCAACAATCATGCCGCTATAGACCGTTCATCACAAGGACTCGGGTGAAACTCCCGGGTGGCTCTTCCGGCCGCCGATCCGCCGGACAACGCAAAGCATCATCTCCTCTCAGCCGAAACACCGCTTCCGGTCGATGCTTATCGTGCGAAAAATCCAGATGAACGATCTTACTGCCTATAAACGCGAATGGTTCTCCAATATCCGCCCCGATATCCTGTCCGGGATCGTCGTGGCGCTCGCTCTCATTCCCGAGGCCATCGGCTTCTCGGTCATCGCTGGCGTCGATCCCAAGGTCGGGCTTTTCGCCTCCTTCGCCATCGCCTGTGTTTCCGCCTTCACCGGTGGCCGGCCCGGCATGATCTCGGCAGCGACCGCGGCCACCGCCGTGCTGATGGTGACGCTGGTGCGCGACCACGGCCTGCAGTATCTCTTTGCCGCCACTCTCCTCATGGGCCTGCTGCAGATCCTCGCCGGTGCCGCGCGACTTGGGCGCGTCATGCGCTTCGTGTCGAAATCGGTGATGACCGGCTTCGTCAACGCGCTGGCGATCCTGATCTTCATGGCGCAACTGCCGGAGCTCATCGGCGTGCCGGTCGAAACCTATGTGATGATCGCCGCCGGCCTCGGCATCATCTATCTCTTTCCGTTGGTCACGAGAGCGATCCCGTCGCCGCTGGTGGCGATCGCCGTACTTACGGCAGTCGCGCTCTATTTCGGCATGGACATCCGCACGGTCGGGGACCTTGGCGAACTGCCCGACAGCCTGCCGATCTTCGCGCTGCCGCAGGTGCCGCTGACTTTCGAGACCTTGCAGATCATCTTCCCCTATTCGCTGGCGCTTGCGGCCGTCGGTCTCCTGGAATCGCTGCTGACCGCCAAGATCGTCGACGAGATGACGGACACCAACAGCAACAAGAGCCGGGAATGCGTGGGGCAGGGGCTGAGCAACATCGCGTCGGGCATTATCGGGGGCATGGGCGGCTGCGCCATGATCGGACAGTCGGTCATCAATGTGAGCTCCGGAGGTCGGGGGCGGTTATCGACGTTTGTAGCCGGTGCCTTCCTGCTCGTCCTGATCCTCGTTCTGGACGATATCGTCCGTATCATCCCTATGGCGGCGCTTGTCGCCGTGATGATCATGGTGTCGATCGGCACCTTCTCGTGGCGCTCCATCCTCGACCTGCGCCGAAACCCTCTGCCGTCGTCGATCGTCATGCTGGCAACGGTCGTAACCGTGGTGGCGACCCATGATCTCGCGAAAGGCGTGCTGGTTGGCGTGCTGCTCTCCGGCGTCTTCTTTGCCGGCAAGGTCTCGCGGCTCTTCCACGTCCGCTCCGAGGCAAGCGCCGACGGCACGGCGCGCACCTATCACGTCGATGGCGAAATCTTCTTCGCGTCGACCGAAAGCTTCATCAAGGCCTTCGACTTCGGCGAGCCCCTGAAGCGGGTGACGATTGACGTCAGCGAGGCGCATCTATGGGACATCTCCGCCGTCGGCGCCGTCGACGACGTGGTGCTGAAGTTCCGCCGCCATGGCGTCGAGGTTGATCTGCGGGGCCTCAACGAAGCCAGCGCCAGCATGCTCGACCGCTTCGGCCTGCACGACAAGGAGCATGCGCCGAAGGCGGTGGCGGGGCATTGAGGGAAGGGCGATAGCCGCTTCCCCGGTTGGCGATGGGACCGCTGATTCAGGCGGTCTCGATCGTCCCGATGACTGCTTTCGGGCGCGAAGCAGCCCCTGCCACGGGTCGCACCACTAGTGCACCGACTCCCCATCCTCCTCGCCAAGAAACGACCGTATCCCGTCCCGTTCGGCGGTTGCGAGAAACTCCTCCCAGGCATCCTGGTCCGTTTCGAACGTATCTTCCCAGGTCGTTACGTCGTCTTCCTGGGAAATAACCTCGAGCGTCCAGCCCGCCTGGCTGCCTGCGGGCCTGTGGATGTCGACGAGCACGGTGACGCCGTCGTCTTCGAACTCGCCGGAGAAGTCCGAGTGTTCCAGTTTGGGCTCTCGCGCCATCCAGGCCTGCTCCTTCTTGCGGACGCCGTCCGCTGATGTTCAAGCGTGCCTCCGGCGGTCGCCGGACGCCTTTCCGTATGGAATCCAGGCGTTTACTGCCGCTGGTTCGCTTCCACCGTCATGCCCAGCACGTCGGGCAGTGTGTTCGGTGCACCCATGGCCGCTCCCATGATGATCGGGAAGGGTACCGGGTTCTCCGGCGCTGCACTGATCGTAAAGTTGCCGGGGTCGTCGAGATAGGTGTTCACCGCCTCGCTGACCATCGTCTGCAGCTTGGGGATGTTGTACTGGGCGAGCACCAGCGGCGTCATGCCCTTCAGCATCTGCGCCATGGTGCTGCCGGAGACGCCCTGTTCCTTGCCCGCATAGTCGAGCGCGCGGTTGGTGATGCCGGCGTCGTCGAAGCTGATTTCCGCGCTGTTGAAGGTCAGCCGCTGCATCAGGCCGAGCATCGCAAGGTTGGCGGCATCCTGCGCTTCCTTGCCGGCATTCTCCTGCAGTGCCTCGGATGTCTGCTGCGCCGCCTTGATGAAGTCCAGGGTGTAGCCGGAGAAGCTCAGCGCTAGGGAAAGCGTACCGACATCGGTCAAGTCGATGGTATAGTTCTCGACGTCCACCAGGCCCTGTTCCGCCTGCCAACTGCCGGACATGGTCATGCTGCCGTCGAGTGATGTCAGTCCGAGCGACTGGACCGCATCGCGCGATTTCGCGTCCTCGATGGTGGAAAGGTCCGCCTTGATGCCCTCCACCTCGACCTCGAAGCCGACGGAGGAATTGTCTTCGGCGACGTCTGTCGTCGATCGCGACGATGCCAAGGAGAATACGGTTTTCCCGTCAACGGAAACCGTGGTCGGTCCGGCAGACGCCTCCTCGTAAAGCAGCACGGAATCAAGCGTGTTGCCTGTCACGTCCGCCGGCACGTAGACGTCTCTCATCCTGATGTCCGACACGGAGACCGTCGTCTTGTCCTCGCGCACGTTGACATCCGGAAAGCTGACCCTCTCGATGTAGTAGCCGCCATCGCTTTCTTCCTGCACGCCCTCCAGCGTTACGTCGCCGAGCGACATGGCCTCCTCCGACGGTACCGGCTTGTAGGTCGCTCCCCTGAGGGTCACGGTCGTGCCGCTGACGTCGACGGACTGAGCGCTGACCGGATTGCCGGGCACTCCTGTCGCGGCATTGATTTTCGCAAGAAGATCGGCTCCGTCCAGCGCCAGGGTCGGGCCAGCCATCAGCAGCAGCCCCGTTCCGGCCATCAGAAGCCGCATCGTGCGGGCATTGGACATCGCGAATTCCTCCGACTGGGCCACACCGGCCACCTTCTCATCCTGCCAGTTATAGGGAGAGACCCTGGAACGTCCACCGTCTTGTTGGATGGTGTGCCGGATCGGCGGGCATGGAGGGGCGATGTCGTTGCGGCCATTCATCCACAGGCCGATCGGTTGCGAATCTTGCCGGGACTCGGCCTTTCCGCTAGTCAAGGCCCATGGGAAAAAACCTTACACCGCCGTCCGACGGCGAGGGCAGCGATCAGATTCTTCCGATCGACCTGAAGGCGGCGCTTGAAGAGCGCTACCTCGCCTATGCGCTGTCGACCATCATGCACCGTGCGCTGCCGGATGTCCGGGACGGACTGAAGCCGGTCCACCGCCGCATCGTTCACGCCATGAGCGAGATGGGCATCCGGCCGAACTCTGCCTTCAAGAAGTGCGCCCGTATCGTCGGCGATGTCATCGGTAAATTCCATCCGCACGGCGATCAGTCAGTCTACGACGCACTGGTGCGCCTCGCGCAGGATTTCTCGCAGCGTTATCCGATCGTCGACGGCCAGGGCAATTTCGGCAATATCGACGGCGACAGCGCGGCCGCCTACCGATACACCGAAGCCCGGATGACCGAGGTCGCGGCCCTCCTGCTGGAAGGCATCGAGCAGGATGCCGTCGATTTCCGCCCGACCTACAACGAGGAAGACGAGGAGCCGGTCGTCATGCCGGCGGCCTTCCCGAACCTGCTCGCCAACGGCGCGTCGGGCATCGCGGTCGGTATGGCGACGTCCATCCCGCCGCACAACGCCCACGAACTCTGCGACGCGGCGCTCCACCTCATCAAGCACCCCGATGCGACAGTCGAGAAGCTGGTGGAGTTCATTCCGGGTCCCGACATGCCGACCGGCGGTATCATCATCGACAGCCGCGAATCGATCATCGAAAGCTACAAGACGGGCCGGGGCGGTTTCCGCGTCCGCGCCAAGTGGGAGACGGAGGATCTCGGCCGCGGCGGCTACCAGATCGTCGTCACCGAAATTCCCTACCAGGTGCAGAAGTCGCGGCTGATCGAGAAGATCGCCGAACTCCTGATCGCCCGCAAGCTGCCGCTACTGGAAGACGTTCGCGACGAGTCCGCCGAGGATGTGCGCATCGTGCTGGTACCGAAGAGCCGCACCGTCGATGCGACGCTGCTGATGGAATCGCTGTTCCGTCTGACCGATCTGGAAAACCGCTTCCCGCTCAACATGAACGTCCTGTCCATGGGCAAGGTGCCCAGGGTCATGGCGATCAATGAGGTGCTGCTGGAATGGCTGGACCATCGCAAGGAAGTGCTGGTCCGCCGCTCCAAGTTCCGGCTGGCGGCGATCGACC
>DASUPM010000110.1:0-3441 GCA_036281095.1 Pseudorhizobium sp. | reverse complement strand
CCTTGATCTTGCGGAAGACGGGGAGGGGAGTTCCGGAGACCGCGGCCATCACGGTCGCAATCCGCTCCATTTCGTTGCTGCAGTTCGCAGCCTCGATAAGGTCACCGACTTCAGCTTCACGGAAGGTGAGTTCGCTGATGGTCTGCCCATCATGCTGGATCGGAACCTGCAACTGAACGGTGGTGGTGTTCTCGGTCATTGTCTTTTTCCTCTTGCCATGGAAAGTTGCCCGCTCCCGGTGGAGCTGAGGTGATGGATGTCTGAAGTTGAATGGGGGTTGCTGATCGTCGTGATCGCCAGCATCGGCGGCGCTGTCGGCGCGAAGAGCGGCGGTCAGCCTGCCTGGAAAGGCATGACGATCATTCTGGCGGCAGTTCTCTTGAGCGAGATCGTTTTGCGCCTGATCGCATCACAGAACCTCTTCATAGGGATCTTCTTAGCGGCCGTGATCGCCTCAATTATCGGAGGCGCCATGAAGATGAATGCGCGTCA
Organism: Pseudorhizobium sp.; assembly: GCA_036281095.1. Taxonomy (GTDB): domain Bacteria; phylum Pseudomonadota; class Alphaproteobacteria; order Rhizobiales; family Rhizobiaceae; genus Neorhizobium. The sequence continues at coordinate 2,949 of DASUPM010000110.1, read as the reverse complement.
AATCAGCGTCGTGCTGATCGGCGCAATCGTCATTCTCTTGCCTGCGGGCCTAGTCATGGTGGCCTAGACCCGCAGAGCTACAGTCAGCCGCCAAGGGCGCGGCGATGGGAGGCGAAGCGGTCGACACCGTTGACGCGAAGGACGCGCTCCCAGAAGTCGACATAGAACAGCTCCTGCCCGTCGAGATGCAGCTCATAGTGCGTCACTTCGGCGAACTGGTGCGTGCACCCCTGAAACTCCGCGGGGTCGCTTTCGTCCGGCTCCCAGCTGTTGATCACGCCTTCGATGATGGCGCGGCCGGGGACGGGAGCGCCGCCACCAGGGCCGCGCTTCAGATAGCTGCCGGCGAACACCCAGCGATCGACCTCGCCCATGCCGTTGAAGATGTCGGTGTCGATGCCCTTGGCCGAGAAGGCAGGCTCCGGAGCCTCGATCCGGGGAAGCGAGAAGTTGACGCCCATCACGCCACCGCCGGGATTGTGCTCCCCGGTGGCGAAGGTGATGCCCGGCAGAGTGAGCGAGGCGATCGTGATGCCGCGCAACGTGTCCGGCTGCGACACCCGGCGAAGGTCGACGGCCGTGAGCAGGTAAAGAGGAAGTTGTGCCATGGGAGAAGATCCTTCCGAGCTGGCTTAGTTGACGGTGCTGAGGCGGGCGATGATGTCGTTGACCAGCCCGTCGACGGCGTCGCGGTACCGGCGAACCTCGTGCCGGGCGACCTTGAAGGCGGGCGCCGGCTCGATCCCGAGATTGACGGTCAGGTGACCGAGGCGAATTTCCTCCGGACTGTTCTTGTCGGCCCGGAATTTGAGATCCGCCCCGAGGATGTCCTCGTCAGCCGTGTGATCGCGCAGCATGAATTTCAGGCTGTTGAGCCAAGCTTCGGTCTGGCTGGCGGAGATCTTGCGGCCGAGGAACTGGCGGGTGATCTCCATCATCTTTACCGTCAGGTAATCGGCGCCGCGGACCTGGTGGATCTGCTTCCACAACTCGCCGGTCGTGGTGTTGTCCGTGCCGATGAAGACGAAGCCGCCATCCGCGATCGCACCGTCGACGCCGCTTTCGCCGGCTGCGACGATCGAGATTTCGCTTTCCAGCATCTGCTGCCCCTCGGTCGAGCCGTCGAGCAGCGAGAACGGGATCTGGCGCGACAGGCCAGCAATGCCGTAGATGGCGCGGTTCGCAATCGGGTCGAAGGGCTTGCCGTCATTCTCGGAATCGACCCGCTGGAAGAGACCGATGACGCGCGGCCCCATCGGCCGCGTGACCAGGCTGACGCCCTCGTAGACTCGGGCCGCCACGCCGACCGGCATGATGCGTTCCGAATTCAGCGTCTCGCGCGCATCGATCGCATTGGCGGCCGAGGTGTCATCGAGGTCGATCACCGACACCGCCAGCAGCCGTTCGCAGGCAGCGTGCAGCGCGGCCCCCACGGGGCCGGCCGTGTCCATGTCGGCGCGGTAGGCGCCGCGGCCCGCCCAGACCAGGCGCGGCGTCGCGTTCACCGCCGAGGGGATGGCGGCGACGTTGGTCGGCGCGAGCGCGGCTGCGATGTTGGCGGCGGTCTCGGCGGCCGTGGCACCTTCGGCGACACGGTAGACGGTGATGTCGGCACCGGCGCTAAGGCCATTCAGCTGCGCATTGATCCCGTTGACGGCATCGCGCAGCAGCCCGGTTCCGAGCTTGGCGACCATGCCGGCGTCGGCACTGGAGATGCGGATCGGCTCGCCGACCGGGAAGGCTGCATTGTCGGCGTCAGCCGAAGTCTCGACGAGAAGGCCCTTCGAGAAGTCCGCACCCAGCACCGGAACGGGCTCATCATCAGGGCGCGAAAAAGTCATTCCGAAAACGGGATCGGACATCATAGGCTCCATGGATGTTAGCAAGGCCTTGCCCAAGGGCCGAAAGGGCAAAGAAAATCCCGCTGGAGCGGGCTTTCAGAGGGAGTACAGGATCAGGCGGCAGGCCAGCGGCCGTCATCCGCATAATCAGGCGGGATCGCTTCCATCGCCTTGATCGCCCTCTTCGCTTCGTGCAGGGCCTGCATGTAGGCCTTGCCCTGATCGACCAGGTCGACGACCTGATCAGGGGTCAGATTATGGTCGCCATTGTCCCGATCGGTGAAGAACAGGACCGGGTCGGTTACGCCGGCCGCCTGCAAGTCGCGGGCCGTGTCCTTCAGGGCGAGCAGGACAGTCTGTGTCCGGAGAGATCCTTCGAGGGCAATGGACCCATAACCGGCTACCTCGAACACCCGCCCGACAGTCGCCCGACGATCGTGTTCAGCATCGACATCCTCTGCTTCAGGCGGCCCCGGCTCTGGCTCCGGCTCCACCTCTGGCGGCGAAGGCTCCTTTATCTGAAAGCCGCCGACCACCGTGACCAGCTTGCCCGACAGAAGCGCATCCATCCCTGCCTTGTACTGCGCTCCCGAAATCTGGATGCCGCCCTCGATCGGGGACTGGCTGACAATGTTTTCCCCTGCAAAGTAAGGCATCAGGCGATCCTCATGATGAATTGGACATTCAAGCCGCGCGGGCGGTTTTCATTGCCGCCATCCGCCGCAACTGTGATCGTATGGGTGTGGCTGTCAGTCGATGTCGTAACAGAGTGCGTGTGAGCACCGGCTGAGTTCATGCTTGCAGTGGTTCCCATGGCCGTTCGGCCACCGTTGCCACCCGCCTGATAGGCGTCCGTGTTTTCGTTTTCGCCCCCTGTCCGCTTGTAGTCGAATGTATGTGTGTGGGAACCTGCGGAAGCTGCCGTACCGGTGTGGCTATGGCTATCTGAGGTCGCCGTCGCAGCGTGCGTGTGCGAGAGGTTCTGTCCCTCTTCGACCGTGTTCACAGTACCAGGGCGAATGAACAACTTGCTGGTGTTGAGCAGATGAATGGCACTGCCGTTGAACGGAGAGCCCGCGAAGCTGACCACAGCCGTCGCGCTAATCTT
>DASUPM010000109.1:0-7254 GCA_036281095.1 Pseudorhizobium sp. | reverse complement strand
CCTGGCGGCGCACCTGCGCGCGGGTCGCTTCGTAATTGATCGTCTCGTCCTCGTTGAAACAGGTGACGAGGGCGACATAGGCTTCCTTGGCCATCGATTGCTCCTTGTTGACCGGGCTGCGGCGACGGTGGTTCGCCAAAGCACTGGAAGGTGCAAGCCGGCATGCGGCGGAACCCTCCTCCGTGTCAGACGCGGAGGCCGTCCGCGATCTGCTGGCCGAAACATGTTAGCTTCGGCATACTTTGTCAACTGCGACATCTAATTTCCCGGTACGCGGATCTTTTTCATCAATTAATAGACTGATTTAAAATGATAAATTTTGAAATTCGGGCAAGGTGCGTGAATTTTTGAAGTTAACAACTTGTCGATTGACCTCCGCCGGGAGAATTCCTCCCGATCGGTGCCGACTCCCTGCGGAGGTCCGCGACATTGGCCTTCAATTGCGGAAGACGGTGCAGGGTACCCCAGCGGATCGGATCGAGGCGCAGAGCTTGTTCGCCGCTTCCCGGGTCTCGCGGCCGATGCGTGCGGCATAGCGTGGCCGAGAGCCGAAGTTGCCGCCTCGCTGACGGACAAGGAGCGCGCGCTCGGCACCAAGAGGCGGCGGAAGGCGGGCAAGCGAGGTGACGAACAGCCGACCGGCGACGGAGGGATCGTAGTGAGCGGCGAGTTGGACACCCCACGGCGCCCAGTCGGCCGAGTTCGCAAGAACGGGATCTTTCATCCGGCGCGTATCGGCGAGTGCCGTACAGGCGTCGCGAAACGGCCTCTTCTCATCCAGGGCGGGAGCCGCCTGTGGTGGGGGAGCGTCCCGCCAGGTCTCGGCCATGCTGCCCGTGATTGCGTAGACATAGTCACGGGTCTCGATCGGCAGGCGGCCCGTTGCAAGGAAGCGGGAAAGGCCGCCTTCTCCGGCATTATATGCAATCGCCGCAAATCCGAGACTTCCGAAGCGGGAGCGCAGGTCATCCAGATATTCCGCCGATGCGTTCAGGGCTCTCACGACGTCGAAGCTGTTCTCCAGGCCTCTGGCCCTGGCGGTCGAGGGCATGAATTGTGCTATCCCTTCCGCGCCCTTCGGGCTGACGGCTTCCGGTCGAAAAAGGCTCTCCCGCCAGATCAGCCGGGCGAAGAAGGCTGGCGAGAGGTCGTTGGTCAGGGCAAGCTGCTCCATGACCCCGCACAGATCGGCGTTGAAATGCGCTTTCCGAATGCAGAGCCTGCCTTCATCCTTTTGCAACTCGTAACGGCAGGCGGGCTCTTCCTGTGCGGCAGCGGCAAGCGCCGGGGCAGGCGAGGCGAGGGGCGCCAGGGCCAGAAGGACGCCCGCCGCCGATGCGATCTTCGGTGGCGCGTACATGATGCTGCGCCATGATGCATGCCGCGACAGGCCGCGCGACCCAACCCCGTCCAATGCGCTGCCGTTCCCGTCCACGACCAACCCGCCAGGTTTCCGTTGCCGTTCCCATTTGCAGGCTGGAAGCTTAACGTCGGTTGAGCCGGCGGCCAAGACCTTCCGCGCCTTTGCCGCCTGCGAACGGTGCGACGTTATCAGGCCGCACGCGCTGGAGTTCCCGTCAGGCGTGCCGGCTGCGCCGGAACCTTGCAAAGGCCAGGTCGATGGCGAGCATGATCACGAGCGAGATGCCGACGAGGGGAAACAGCAGCCCGCCGACCGCAAGGATGACGAGAAGACCTCGAAACACCCGGCTGTCTGCCGGCAGCGGCGGCACGCCGAGGGAGCCGGCCGGCCGGCGTTTCCACCACATTACGGCAGCCGAAACGGCCAGCGCGACGATGGCGATGCAGGCGAGGAGCAGTACGATCTGGTTTGCGAGCCCGAACTCCTGTCCCATGTGCACGTTGATGCCCCATTCGAGCCATCGGCCGAACGGGCCGTAGTCCGTGTAGCTCATGTCGAGCAGCGGCTCGCCGGTATACTGGTCGAGATGCACCACTCGCTGGCTGGCGAGGTCGTCCGGATAGACCGAGCCGGTGAATACTCCGGCGGGATCAGTGGGGATGTTCACGGCATAGCCGGGATGCAGGCCCAAGCGATCGAATGTCTCGACCGCCTGATCGAGCGTAATGGGAGCGTTGCCGTGGGCGTGTTCGGGGGATCGGGGAACCTTTGCCTGCTCCAGCGACCACGATGTTTTCGCCACATGGTCGAGATGCTCGTCGGACATCGGTACGGCAATTCGAAGACCAGCCGGATAACCGAAATTGCTGCCGTTCGCCCATTCGTTGACCTTGGCTCCCCAGACGCCCGACCACGGCATGCCGGTGACGGCAAGGAAGACGATGAAGAAACCGACGAAGATGCCGGTGACGGCGTGGGTATCGCGCCAGAAAACCCGGCGCTTCGGCGTGCCGCGTACGCTGAGAACGCCGCCGGTCCTGTTTCTCGGCCACCACAGATAGATACCGGTTCCGACGAGCAGGATCGACCATCCGGCGGCGATCTCGATCAGTGCGCGCGTGAAGGAGCCGAAATATTTAAGGCTGTGAAGGTAGCGGACCGTCCACATCACCGTACCCCGATCCGGCAGCGCGCCGAGCACCCTGGCGATTTGGGGATCGACATAGACCGCAAGGCTCCCTTGGCTCTCGGTTTTCACCGTCACCTCGGCGGACGAGGTCGGCGTGGCCGGATCGGTAAATTTGAGGGCTATGCCCGGATAGGCGGCGGTCGCTGCCGCCACCATGGCGGAAGCTGGTGCTCGGCCCGCAGCCTCGCTCACCGCCACCTGCTTGAGATCGGAGTGAATGACGGCGTCGAACTCGTCCTTGAAAAGGTAGAGCGCGCCGGTGATGGCGAGCGTGATCATGAAGGGCAGAACGAGGAGCCCGGCGTAGAAGTGCCAGCGCCAGACGGCGCGATAGAGGTCGGAGGCGGATCGCACGGCAGCGCCGGCGTTTTCCCGCCCAAAAGTGGTTTCGGACATGTGATCTCCTGAAAATGGACGAAACGATGGACGGCGCTCGGCCGGCCGATGTCAGGAGACGGAGGGAGGTGCCCGAGGTTCCGGCAGGAAACCGCGCAGCGGCGGGAGGGTCGGCCCCGGCTCCGCAAGTGGTTCTGCGGCAGCGACCTCGATGTCTTGCAGGTCGAGAGGTGCGGTGCCGGAAACAATTGCGGGAAGGGGATTTGCCGCAAGGCGGCAGAGCGAGGCGCAGGGGCAGTCGGCGGCCTTGCCGGCAGGGGCGCCGCCATCATGCGGCAGTTCGACGCCGATCCCGTCGGTGATGCAGATGGCGTGCAGCGGATCGGCGGCCGAGGCGGCCATGGCGCTCCGCGTCATCCCGCCCACAAAGCCCTGGAGCAGCAGGAGATAGGCGGCAAGCACCGCTACCGCGATGGCCGAACTTCTGTCGCCGAGGATGCGCCGCATCATCTTCATGAGTGTCGAATCGCACAGGCCCGCCGAAATGTCACTCACAACGGATGGTCGAAAATGTCGCGCCGTGCGCAGAGACGTTTCGAGATGCATCTTTACGGCCGCCCCGCCCCTTGTCGATTTGCCCTGTACCCCGGCACGACAATCGCCTAGGCTGTCGATCCTGGGCTTAAGTCATAATATGAATATACGGGTGCAGGAGTTTTGAGGTCCGATGTCTGATTCAAGACGAAGAAGCGGCCGTCCTTCGCTTTCATCGCAGGTGGCGGAAACGATCCGGGAGCAGATCGAGGCCGGTTACTACGCGCCGGGCGACAAGCTGCCGACGGAGCCGGCGCTGATCGACAAGTTCGGTTTCAGCCGCACCGTTGTCCGTGAGGCAATTGCCGCGTTGCGCGCCGACGGCCTGGTCGAGTCGCGGCAGGGGTCCGGAGTGTTCGTCATCGGGCCGCGGCAGAACGATACCGGTTTCCGGCTCTTCACAGGTGAGACGGACAAGATTTCCGATATCATCGAAGAACTCGAACTGCGCATCGGGATCGAGGTCGAGGCTGCCGGCCTTGCTGCCGCCCGAAGCTCCCCGGCGCAGGAGGCTGAAATTCAAGCTCAGGTCGATCGGTTCGCGCAACTGGTGGCGGAGGGGAGGCCGACAGATGAGGCCGATTTCCAGTTCCACATGGCGATCGCGACCGCGACCAACAACGGGCGCTTCAAGACGTTCCTGGAGCATGTTGGCCGGCGGATGATCCCGCGCGTCAAATTCCGCACGGTGATGGGCGGGGTCGATCCCCTGCCCAATCGGGACGCGCCGATCCTTGAGGAACACCGGGAGATCGCCGAGGCCATCCTCGCGCGGGACACCGACCGGGCGCGGGAAGCCATGCGCCGCCATCTCGTGACGGGAATAAAGCGTTACCGCTCGCTGGTATCTTCGCGTGGTTCGAAAACGTCATGAGAGCGGTTGACTCATATCGATAGTCATCATATGAATTTTTCCAACTGAACATGCGGTCCGGGAGAAATTCATTGTCACCAGAAGAAATCAAGTCACGTGTCGGATCGGGCCTTCTGTCCTTTCCCGTTACCCACTTCACCCCGGACCACAAGCTCAATCTGGACAGCTACCGCCGGCACGTGGGATGGCTGTCGGGTTTCGAGGCTGCTGCCCTTTTTGCTGCCGGAGGCACGGGAGAACTCTTCTCGCTTTCGCCGGACGAGGTGGGGCAGGTAACGCGCGCGGCAAAGGATGTCTCCGGCGATGTGCCGATCATCGCGGGCTGCGGTTACGGATCGGCCCTCGCGGTCGAGACTGCAAGGATCGTGAGCGATGCCGGGGCGGACGGTATTCTGCTGCTTCCCCACTACCTGACGGAAGCCCCCCAGGAGGGGATCTATGCTCATGTGAAGGCGGTGTGTGAAGCGACCGACCTCGGCGTCATCCTCTACAACCGCGCCAACTCGGTGGCCAATGCCGATACCGTTGCACGCCTGGCGGATGCCTGCCCCAACCTGATCGGCTTCAAGGACGGTACGGGCAAGGTCGATCTCGTGCGCCATGTCACGGCAAAGCTCGGCGACCGGCTCTGCTACATCGGCGGCATGCCGACCCACGAACTCTTCGCCGAAGGTTTCAACGGCGTCGGGATCACGACCTATTCATCCGCTGTCTTCAACTTCGTTCCCAAGCTTGCGCAGCGCTTCTATCGGGCGCTGCGCGCCGGCGACCGGGAGACGATGGAATCTATCCTGCACAGCTTCTTCTTCCCGTTTGCGGCAATCCGCGACCGGAAGGCGGGCTATCCGGTTTCGATTATCAAGGCCGGGGTCGATCTGGTGGGATACGCGCCCGGTCCCGTGCGGCCCCCGCTGGTCGACCTGACGGGAGAAGAGCGGGAAATGCTCCGCGCGCTGATCGACGGAGTACGCGACTGACGGCAGGCGCCGGGAGGGCGGTGCCGCTGATCGAGGACTATTTTGGTTTCAAAACGGGAGGAATGAAATGGGAAGCAAATCTTTTCGCATAGCCGCCGGCGCGCTGGCATTTGCCGCCTTGGCGGGCCACGCGTCGGCACAAGGCTCCACTGAACTCAATATCGTGCTGTCCGAGCAGCCGGCGAACCTCGAGCCATGCGGCACGATCATCACCAATGTCGGGCAGATCCTGAGCCGCAACGTGGTCGAGCCGCTGACGGTCATCGATCCGGAAAGCGGCCAGCCGACGCCCAGCCTTGCGACGGAGTGGACGCAGACGGACCCGAGCACCTGGCAGATCAAGCTGCGGGAGGGGGTCAAGTTCCAGGACGGCGCGCCCCTCAACGCCGAAGCGGTCAAGTTCTCCATCGAGCGCATGACGAGCGGCAAGCTGACCTGCAGCAATATCGCCAAGTTCGGCGATGCAAAGCTGACGGTCACCGCGGTCGATGACCTGACGGTGGAGATCAAGTCGGACAAGCCGCAGCCGATCCTTCCGACGCTGCTCAGCGTCGTCATGGTGGTTTCGCCCAATACCCCGGCGGACAAGGCGGTGAACGACCCGGTCGGCACCGGTCCGTTCAAGCTGACGAGCTTCACGCCGCAGACCGTCGTCCTGGACGCCTTCGACGGCTATTGGGGGGAGAAGCCTGAGGTCACCAAGGCGACCTATGTCTGGCGCCCCGAATCCTCGATCCGCGCCGCAATGGTCGAAACGGGCGAGGCAGACCTCACGCCGTCGATCGCCATCCAGGATGCCACGAACCCGGAGACCGACTTCGCCTACCTCAACTCCGAGACGACGGCCATCCGCATCGACCTCGGATTTGCGCCGCTGGACGACCTGCGGGTGCGCAAGGCGCTGAACCTCGCTATCGATTGGGAAGGTCTTGCCCAGCTTTTCGGCGAGGATTCCCTGCGGGCCTCGCAGATGGCGGTCGCCGGCATCAATGGTCATGACGACAAACTGGCTCCCTGGACATACGACGCCGAACAGGCGCGCGCCCTGATTGCGGAAGCGAAGGCCGCGGGAGTTCCTGTGGAGACGGAGATCGAACTGATCGGCCGCAACGGCATCTATCCGAACGGCACCGAAGCCATGGAAGCGATGATGACGATGTGGCAGGAGGTCGGCCTCAACGTGAAGCTCACCATGCTCGACGTGAACGACTGGCTGCGCTACCTGCAGAAGCCGTTCCCGGAAGGCCGGGGACCCAACCTGTTGCAGATGATGCACGACAACAACAAGGGCGACGCGGCCTTCACCATACCGATCTTCTATACCTCGGAGGGCAGCTACTCCACGGTGAGCGATCCTGCGCTGGACAAGGAGATCGCCGATGCCATGGCGTCGACCGGCGAGGACCGTACCGCGAAGTTCAAGGCGATCTTCGCCAAGGTGCATGACGAACTCGCGCTGGATATCCCGATGTTCCACATGATCGGCTACACCCGTGTGGGTACGCGTCTCGATTGGAAGCCGGACATCACCACCAACAGCGAAATCCCGCTGGCGAACATCGGCTTGAAGAACTGATCGATAACGAAGCAAGCGAGCGCGGCTTTTCCGCGCTCGCCGGATTCCATGTAAATTCAGAGGCTTCGCATGATGCTCGGCTATATCGGCCGGCGGGCATATCACAGCATAATCTCGCTGATCGGCCTGCTGACGCTGGTCTTCTTCCTGACCCGCCTGACCGGCGATCCGTCCGCACTCTACCTGCCGCTCGATTCAAGCATCGAGGCTAGGCAGGCCTTTGCCCGGCTGAACGGACTGGACCAGCCCGTCTACGTGCAGTTCCTCCAGTACCTGTGGGATCTTCTGTCGCTGGATTTCGGCCAGTCGCTGCGCCAGAACCGCTCGGCGATCCAGGTCGCGCTG
>DASUPM010000108.1:0-7245 GCA_036281095.1 Pseudorhizobium sp. | reverse complement strand
CGGGGCTCTCCGCCCATCGCTGGAAGCACATAGATGGCCGACTTGCCGAACTCGGTCTTGTCGGAGATCGCGATCCTCGATCCGTCGGGCGAAATCCCATGATCGTTGTTGCACTGTACCGCGAAAGACGTTTCGACGGCCTCGATGACGACCGGCTCCTCTTGCAGCATCAGCCGGTAGATCCGCCCTTCGCTGTTGAGCAGCAGATAGCGCCCGCAGGGCGACCAGTTCGGCGCTTCAAAGAGGGCATCCGTCTGCCAGATGACCCGGCTCGTTCTGCTGTCGAGGTCGAATATTTCCACCGAACTTCTGGTTCCCACGGTCGATCCTTGCCCTCCTCGTGTCACCCGTCCTGCTTGCAGCAGAGAAGGATGATTGGCAACCGATGGCCGAACATCGCCTTCGTTGCAGCCGATGCAACTTTCCGCGCGTCAGGCGGTTCACCTCCGGTTCATGACAGTTATATGACAGTTCCTTGACAGTGTTCGAATGTGGAGTAGGTGCGTGGGCCGGATCGCTAGACAGGAATCGCTATCGGCGGCCCGGACGACAGCATCTGCTGCCTGGCTGCATCCTGTTGCCGTGGCCTTGGGGCTCCTTGCCGCTGCCCTGGCACTTGTCGCGGCAATCGAGGCCATGGCGGGACGCGCGGGCGCTGACGTGCTGCCGTTTCTGCTCTCGCGGCCCGGCCTCAGCACCGTGGGACTGGTCTTCGCGGTCGCGCTTGGCGTGGACGTCCTGATGGGCCGTGCCTTCCGGTCGATGATCCTGCTGGTTCCGGCAGGGCTTGTGCTGGCGTTTGTCTCCCGCGAAAAGCAGCGCTATCTCTCGGATCCGCTCTACCCGTCCGACCTGCTGTTCGCGCGGCAGATCAACGAGCTCCTGCCGGTGATGGTGAAGGCCCATCCGGGCGAGGCGGCCGCTATCGCCGTGGCCGTCATCGCGGGGCTTGCGGTCATGTCCTACTTCACCTTCGTCGCCTGGAGCCGATTTCCGGTCCTGTCGCGCCGGGCGAGGCTGTCGCGCCTCGTCGTCTTGCTTCCATTCCTCGTGGGCTTCACCCCCATGATCGACGCGCGCGAGGTGACGTGGCTGCGCGACCGCCTGGGGATCATCCCCATGATGTGGGACCAGAAGTCGAACTACCAGCACAACGGCTTCCTGCTTGCGTTCGCGTTGAACATCCCGATGTCGAAGGTCATCGCCCCGGCGGGCTACGATGCCCAGGCAATCGCCGACATACCGTTGGACCCCGCCGCCTTTACGGTCGCGGGCAAGCCCGCACCCGATGTCATCGTCATCATGAGCGAGTCGCTGTGGGATCCGACGAAGCTGCAGGATGTCCGGCTCGAGCCGGACCCGATGCCGACGATCCGCGGACTGCAGGCGGGGCAGGTCTTTTCGCCCGAATTCGGCGGCATGACGGCGAATGTGGAGTTCGAGGCGCTTACCGGCTTTTCAAACGCCTTCCTTCCCTATGGCGGCATCCCTTACCAGCAATACATTCGCCGCCCTCTTCCGTCGCTTGCCACGCTCTTCCGGGACAAGGGGTATAGCGCAGTTGCCCTCCATCCCTTCGAAGGCTGGTTCTGGAACCGCGAGAACGTCTATCGTCACCTCGGCTTCGACCGCTTTCTCTCCCAGGAGCAGCTTCCGGCCCTGGAAAAACGCGGCATGTTCGCCTCCGATACGGCACTGACGGAGCAGGTCATACAGATCGCGGAATCTGCCGATCAGCCGCTGTTCCTGTTTGCCGTGACGCTGCAGGGTCATGGCCCGTACGAGGCCGGTCGATATGTGCAGAACAGGATCTCGGTCGACTGCGGTCTGAGCGCCGCCGCGGCACAGCAACTCTCGACCTATGCGGAGGGCGTGAAAGAAGCGGACGAAAGCCTGGCAGTTCTCATGCGTTGGGCAGAAAGCCGCCAGCGCGAGACCATCATCGTGCTCTTCGGGGATCACCTGCCGCCGCTCGGCAAGGTCTACATGGAAAGCGGCTACATGCCGGATGCCGTCGCGACGCGGCGCGCATCGCTGGAAACGATGAAGCGCGAGCATGAGACGCCGCTCGTGGTCTGGTCGTCCAAGACAGGACCGGTGGCCGATCTTGGAACGATCAGCCCCTCACTCCTGCCCTATCACGTCGTCCGCTCGGCAGGCTTCACCGACGCCTTCTATACGGGCTTCCTTGGAGACGTCGCCGAGAAATACTCCGTCATCGACCGCTATATGCTGGTCGACACCGAAAACCGCTCCTTCCCCGGCTGGAACGAGAACGGCAACAGGATCGACCAGACGCTTCGGAACTACCGAATCCTGCAATACGACATGATGTTCGGCCGCCAGCATGCCCGCGGCCGCTTCTTCCCCGAGACGTCTTCCCCTCCTCACGAGGATAACGGTGTGGCCGCTGTTCAGGCGGGACGTTCGCGAGGATAGCGCGGCAGCCCATCCTCCGGCAGCTCATAGAAATCGGCCTTGTCGTCGCAGAAGATGTGATAGCCCATGCGGAGCCCGCTCGGCTGGTCGAAGGCCCCGGCCAGGACCGAAATCTTCTGGCTGCCGTCCGCCTGCCAGAACAGGGCCGATCCGCAGCGCGAACAGAAGCCGCGACGAGCGGTCTCGCTGGCCCGATACCAGGAAAGCGTCGATTGCCCGACAAGTCTCAGGTGCTCAACGGCAACGTCCGTCGCGGCATAGTAGCTACCGGTCTGGCGTCGGCATTGGGAGCAGTGGCAGGCAATAACCTCCCGAAGCCTCCCCGTCGTCTCGAACCGCACAGCTCCGCAGAGACATCCACCGCTGTTCCGATTTTCCATCGCTCTCTCCAACTGATCCGAGGGAAAGCTAGGCTGTTCTGACCCGGGGTCAAACGCATCTGCCTGAGACTAAGCATCAGCCAAGCTGATGCCCGCAAAGGAAAAGGGCCGGCGATACCGGCCCTTTTCCTGAATGCGGCTTGGACAGGATCAACCGTTGACGACCATCCGCTTTTCGTCGCGGCCGGTCTTCATCCGCTCGGCGAGCAGGAAGGCCAGTTCCAGCGCCTGGTCGGCATTGAGACGCGGATCGCAATGGGTGTGATAGCGGTCCTGCAGGTCGCCGGCGGTGACCGCACGGGCGCCCCCGGTGCACTCGGTCACATCCTTGCCGGTCATCTCGATATGGATGCCGCCGGGATGCGTACCCTCCGCGCGATGGATCTGGAAGAAGCTCTCGACTTCCGACAGGATCCGGTCGAACGGCCGAGTCTTGTAGTTGTTGAGCGTGATCGTGTTGCCGTGCATCGGATCGCAGGACCACACGACCTTGCGGCCTTCGCGCTCGACAGCGCGGATCAGCTTCGGCAGATGGTCGGCGACCTTCTCATGGCCGAACCGGCAGATCAGCGTGAGGCGACCCGCCTCGTTTGCCGGGTTCAGCGCATCGATCAGCTCGATCAGGTTGTCGGGCTCCAGCGAGGGACCGCATTTCAGGCCGATCGGGTTCTTGATGCCGCGGCAGTATTCGACATGGGCATGATCGACCTGACGGGTGCGGTCGCCGATCCAGATCATGTGGCCGGAGGTCGCGTACCAGTCGCCGGAGGTGGAATCGACGCGGGTCAGGGCTTCCTCGTAACCGAGAAGCAGCGCCTCGTGGCTGGTGAAGAAATCGGTTTCGCGCAGGCTCGGATTGTTGTCAGCGCTGATGCCGATCGCCTTCATGAAATCCATGGTCTCGCTGATGCGGTCGGCAAGCTTCTTGTAGCGCTCGCCCTGCGGGCTATCCTTCACGAAGCCCAGCATCCACTGGTGGACGTTTTCCAGATTGGCGTAGCCGCCCATGGCAAAGGCGCGCAGCAGGTTGAGCGTCGCCGCCGACTGGCGGTAGGCCATCAGCTGACGCTCCGGATTGGGGATGCGCGCTTCGGCGTTGAACTCGATGCCGTTGATGATATCGCCACGGTAGCTCGGAAGCTGGACGTCGTCCTGCTTCTCGATGTTGGACGAGCGCGGCTTGGCGAACTGGCCGGCGATGCGCCCCACCTTCACCACCGGCTGCTGTGCGCCGAAGGTCAGGACGACGGCCATCTGCAGAAAGGCGCGGAAGAAGTCGCGGATCGTGTCCGCTCCATGCTCCATGAAGCTTTCGGCGCAGTCGCCGCCCTGCAGCAGGAAGCCGTTGCCTTCCGCGACACTGGCGAGATGCTTTTTCAGGCGGCGGGCTTCACCGGCAAAGACGAGCGGCGGAAAGGTGGCGAGCTGGCCTTCGGTCGCCTGGAGAGCGGAGGCATCCGGATAATCCGGGACCTGCTGTATCGGCTTCTGCCGCCATGTGCTCGGGGTCCAATTCTGTGCCATGTCGCTCACCTGTCTCCCCCCGGCCTTTTCCAGCCGGGTCATCTTTCCTGATTTTGCGGCGGCTTATAAACCTTCCCGCCCTGCTTGCCTAGCATTTTAGCGGTTCCAGTCGCCGCGTTGCGGCATGATCTCGGCTGAAGAGCTCGCTATACTTCATTAAGCATCTTCATTTGCTCATTTCACACCCAGTTCCGATAGGTTACCGCAGATCACAAGGCCGCATGAGCCGGCCGCGCCTCGCCGCATGATGCTGCTTTTTCCGCACTGCATTCACTGGGAGGTGGCGACGCGTGCTTGCATCGATCGCGAGACTGATATCGGACCGTTCCGGCAACTTCGGCATGATCACAGCCCTGCTCGCTGTGCCGATCACTGGCGCGGCCGGGCTTGCAATCGATCTCACGCACGCGCTTTCCCTGCGCACGCAGCTTTATGCGGCAGCGGACGCGGCTGCCGTCGGCGCCATCTCCCCGGGTTCGCCGGCCGTTGCGGAAGCGATGGCCATGCAGGGCGACGGGACCGTAACCGTCGGATCGGCAGACGGGCAGAAGGTATTTCTCGGGCAGATGTCCGGCGAACTCGCGGACATGCCGCTTGATCTCGAAGTCACGGTGAGCAAGACGGCCGGCGTCATCCAGTCCCATGTCGCATTCAGCGCGGTGATGCCGACCACCTTCATGAAAGTCCTGGGCCGTGACAGCGTGGCGATCGGCGGCACGGCCACCGCCCGCTACCAGACGCCGGCCTTCATGGATTTCTACCTGCTGCTCGACAATACCCCTTCTATGGGCGTGGCGGCCACTCCAGACGACATAGCGGAGATGGAATTCGAGACCCGTTTCGGTGACGAGAACGGTCAGCACACGAACTGCGCTTTCGCCTGCCACATCGTCAGCGAGAGCGGCGAAGAACTCGCGTCCAGCTACTACAACGTCGCGCGCGCCAAGGGGATTACCATCCGCATCGATGTCGTTGCCGACGCGACCGAGGCCCTTATGGAGACTGCGGCCAAAACACAGACAGTGAAGGGCCAATTCCGCATGGCCGCCTATACCTTCGGAAAAAAAGCCCAGGATGCCGATCTCTTCAGGGTCGCGGAGTTGGACGAGAACCTTTCGACAGTTGCCACGGCTGCGGAAAACATCACGCTGATGAGTATCCCGCACCAGGGTTACAAGCAGGACCAGCTAACGAGCTATGATGACGCGATGACTAAGATCGGCGATGAGATCAGGGGCGTGGCTGGTGAGGGTACGAGTGCCGCCGATCGCCAGAAGATCGTGTTCTTCGTCGCAGATGGCGTCGGAGACCATGCAAAATCAACCGGCTGCACCAGCCCGAAAGGACTTGTGACCGGATCCTCGACCCGCTGCGTCGAACCCATCGACACCGCCTATTGCGATGCACTTAAGTCCCGTAACATCCGGATCGCCGTGCTCTACACGACCTATCTGCCATTGCCCACAAACGGTTTTTCCGCGACTGGGTGGCGCCCTTCACGGACGACATCGCCGCCAGGATGCAGGAATGCGCCAGCCCGGGCTTCTACTTCGAAGTCTCTCCCGACGAAGGCATCAGCGACGCCATGAACGCGCTCTTCCACAAGATCGTCAGCACGCCGCGCATCACCAGCTGATCTTCGCCGCCAGGCGTCACACCCTTTCGCCGTTCCGGATGCGGTAGGACGGCTGGTACATGGTGACGAACTCCTCGGCCGCCGTCGGATGAACGGCCATGGTGCGGTCGAAGTCGTCCTTGGTCGAGCCCGCCTTGAGCGAGATCCCGAGAAGCTGCGCCATTTCTCCGGCGTCGTGCCCGAGAACATGCGCGCCGACCACCTTGCGGCTTGCAGCATCGACGACCAGCTTCATGATCATCTTCTCCGCCCGCCCGGACAGTGTCGCCTTCATCGGGCGGAACTCGGCCCGGTATATTTCCAGCTCCGGGTACCTTTTGCAGGCCTCATCTTCCGAAAGGCCGACGGTGCCGATCTCCGGTTGCGAGAAGACGGCCGTCGCGATCAGTTCGTGGTCCGGCTTCGTCGGATTGTCCCTGAACTCTGTTTCGATGAAGCACATCGCTTCGTGGATCGCCACCGGGGTAAGCTGTACCCGATCGGTGACATCGCCCAGCGCATAGATGTGCGGCACGCTGGTGCGCGAATACTCGTCGACCACGATCGCGCCCCTCTCGTTGACCTCCACGCCGGCGGCCTCGAGCCCCAGCCCTTGCGTATTCGGGTCCCGGCCGAGCGCGAGCATGATGGTATCGACCGCCAGCGTCTGGCCTTCCAACGTTCTCGCGACGAGGCCGCCGGCTGGCGCCTTCTGCACCTCCTCGATGACGTCGGTGCAGATGATGCGGATGCCCTTCTCCTCCATCGCCTTGTGCAAGCCCCGGCGCATGTCGCCGTCGAAGCGGGAGAGGATTTCCTTGCCGCGATAGATCAGCGTGGTGTCCACACCAAGCCCGTGGAAGATATTGGCGAACTCCACTGCGATATAACCGCCGCCGGCAATCAGGATCGAGCGTGGCAGCTCCGGCAGGTCGAAGGCTTCGTTGGACGTGATGCAGAGTTCGTGCCCGGGCAGCGCCGCATGTGGATTGGCCGAGCCGCCGGTGGCGATCAGTATCCGCTCCGCCGTCACCGTCTGCCCGGTCTTGACGAGCCGGATCGTATGGGCGTCCACCAGTTCCGCTCGCGTTTCGAGGATTTCCGTTCCTGCATTCTCCAGCCCGCGGCGATAGAGGCCTTCCAGACGGGCGATCTCGCGATCCTTCGCTGCCACCAGCTTGGTCCAGTCGAAGCTCGTCTCGCCGACCTGCCAGCCGAACCCGGCCGAATCCTCGAAATGCTCCGGAAACTGCGACGCATAGACGAGCAGCTTCTTGGGGACGCAGC
>DASUPM010000107.1:0-3554 GCA_036281095.1 Pseudorhizobium sp. | reverse complement strand
CGACGGAGGTTTTCCATTTCCGCCGCCATGCGCAGGAAGCGATCCCGCAGATCGGCATTTTCCGCCCTCAGCGCATCGATCGGATCGGGCTCGGCGGCCGGCGCGTCGGCGCTCTCTCCCACCGCGTCGTTCTCACGATCGAAGGCAACCGCTTCTGCAATGCCTTCCTGGGGTTCAGGCCGCCTGCCCGCGTCAGGTCCATTCTTCTTTGTTTCGTCGGTCATGACCTTCTCCGGTATCGTCTTCCATAAAGTCGTGCCCGATATCGAGGTTTGACCCTCAAAAATCAAGGCTGATTGGGATGCGGGGGCCTATATCGGCTGGCGGGTCAGGCGGGCGAGCAGTTGCGCCGTGTAGTCGACCATCGGGACCACCCGCGAATTATTGAGCCGCGTCGGGCCTATCACGCCGACGGCGCCGACGATCCGCTCTTCCTGATCTCTGTAGGGTGCGACGATCAGCGACGAGCCCGACAGGGAGAACAGCTTGTTTTCGGAGCCGATGAAGATCCGGACACCCGGGCCGGTTTCCGCCAGATCGAGAATCTCGATCAGACTGTCCTTTTTCTCCAGATCGTCGAACAGCATGCGCAGCCGGTCCACATCCTCGGTGTCCGTCATGCCCTCGAGCAGATTGGCGCGGCCCCGCACGATCAACTGATTTGGCTTGCCGTCTTCCCGGCTGCCGGACCATACGGCAAGACCGCGCTCGACCAGATCCTGGGACAAGGCGGTCAACTCGGTCTGCACTTCGGCCTTGAGCTTTTCCAGCTGCCCTCGCAGTTCCACGAGTGTCTGTCCCGCCAGATGGGCGTTGAGAAAATTGGCCGCCTCCGTCAGCTGCGACGAGGTTGTGCCCGCCGGCAGGTCGATGATGCGGTTCTCTACCTGGTTCAGTTCGCCGACAAGCACCGCGAGAGCCTTGGTCGGCTCCAGGCGGATGAATTCCACGTGCTTCAGGATCGGATCGTTTTTTGCGGTGATCACGATGCCCGCGCCACGGGACACGCCGGACAGCATCCGGCTGGCGTCGTTCATCAGGCTTTCCAGCGGCCGATCCCGATCTTCGGCTCGGATCTGACGTTCGATGCTTGCGCGCTCCGCCTCCGACAGGTCGCCTACCTGCATGAAGGCATCGACGAAGAAGCGCAGGCCCGACTGCGTCGGCAACCGGCCCGCGCTGATATGCGGAGCGTAGATGAGGCCGAGTTCCTCGAGATCGCTCATCACGTTGCGGATGGAAGCGGGCGAAAGGGAGATGGGAAGCAGGCGGGAAAGGTTGCGGGATCCGACGGGCTCCCCCGTCTCCAGATAGGTCTCGACAATGCGGCGGAAAATTTCGCGCGAACGATCGCCCAGCAATGCGCCGCTATCCCTTCGTGGCGAAAATCCCATCTTGCGTTTCAGACCCATTCCGTGACCCTTCAGAGATATAATCGTCCACCTGCCTCTTCGCCAATCCAAAAATCCCGAAAGCCTCGGCTTCGGCCGTGACGAGCCCGTTTTTCTTTGCAAATGAACCGACGTCCCCTTAGAAGGCGAGACAAACTCTCCGGGGAGCAAGATATGCGGCCGTCAGGCAGAAAAACCGATCAGATGCGCAAGGTGTCCTTCGAGCGCAACTTCTCCAAGCATGCGGAAGGATCCTGCCTCGTCCGTTTTGGAGACACGCATGTTCTCTGTACGGCCAGCCTCGAAGAGAAGCCGCCGGCCTGGCTGCGCAACACGGGCAAGGGTTGGGTGACGGCCGAATACGGAATGCTGCCGCGGGCGACGGGCGACCGGATGAAGCGCGAGGCAGCGGCCGGGAAACAGGGTGGCCGCACACAGGAGATCCAGCGCTTGATCGGGCGCTCGCTCAGGGCGGTCGTCGACCTCACCGCACTTGGCGAAAAGCAGGTGACGATCGACTGTGACGTGATCCAGGCGGACGGGGGCACCCGCACCGCAGCGATCACCGGCGGCTGGATCGCGCTTCACGACTGCCTGAAGTGGATGGAGGCACGCTCGATGGTGAAGCTCGACAAGGTTCTGAAGGACCACGTCGCCGCCATCTCCTGTGGCGTTTTCGCCGGGCAGCCCCTGATCGACCTCGATTATCTGGAGGATTCGGCCGCTGAGACGGATGCGAACTTCGTGATGACCGGCAGCGGCGGAATCGTCGAAGTGCAGGGAACCGCCGAAGGCGCGCCTTTCAGCGAAGAGGAATTCCTGTCGCTGCTGAAGCTCGCTAGAGCCGGCACGGAAGAACTGGTCGCGCTGCAGAAGCAGGCGATCGCCCAGTAGCAGGAGCCTGTCGGTGCTGATCGAAGGCATGCTGGAAACCGCACTTTATGCGGAAGATCTCGATGCGGCCGAGGCGTTCTACGGCGGCATCCTCGGTCTCGACCGGATCGTGCGGGCCGGCAACCGGCACGTCTTTTTCCGGTGCGGGCCAGGAGTCCTTCTCATCTTCAATCCGGCGGAAACAGTGAAGCCGCCGGCCGAAGACGGCCCGCAGGTGCCGCCGCATGGTGTGCGCGGACAGGGACACGCCTGCTTCCGCGTGGCTCGCAGCAATCTTGACGCCATGACGAAATCCCTCACCAGGGCGGGCGTCGAGATCGAAAGCAACGTGATCTGGCCGAACGGTGCCCGATCCATCTATTTCCGCGATCCGGCGGGAAACAGTCTCGAATGCGCCGAACCGGGCCTCTGGTCGATCGGCTGAGGTGAATTCAATGCGCACACTCGACACCAAGACCATCGTCGTGGCCAGCCACAACGCGGGCAAGATCCGCGAGATCGCCGAATTGATCGGTCCTTTCGGATTTTCGGCGAAGTCCGCGGCCGACCTGAAATTCGAGGAGCCGGACGAGACCGGGACCACCTTCGAGGAGAACGCCGCGATCAAGGCTCTCGCTTCGGCAAAGGCGTCCGGGCTTCCTGCGCTCTCGGATGATTCCGGCCTGGTCATCGACGGACTGGATGGCGCGCCGGGCGTCTACACCGCGAACTGGGCGGAGCGCGAGGACGGCACCCGGGATTTCGCAATGGCCATGGAAAAGGTGGAGAAGGCGCTTGCGGAGCGCGGCGCTGCCCGCCCCGACCAGAGGACGGCACGTTTCGTCAGCGTGCTTTGTCTCGCCTGGCCGGATGGTCATACGGAGTTCTTTCGCGGAGAGGTCGAAGGCACGGTCGTCTGGCCGCCGCGCGGCGACAAGGGCTTCGGTTACGATCCGATCTTCAAGCCGGAAGGCTACGATCTTACATTTGGCGAAATGACATCCGACGAAAAGCACGGCTGGCAACGAGGCGAGCCCGAGGCTCTGTCGCACCGAGCCCGCGCCTTCAAGCGCTTTGTCGAAACCTGTCTGGAGGCCTAAGCCCCGGTGAACATCGACGCCCCTCTCCTGCCCGACACCGGCGAACCCGGTTTCGGCGTCTATGTGCATTGGCCTTTCTGCGCGGCCAAGTGCCCCTATTGCGACTTCAACAGCCATGTGCGCCACGCGCCGCCGGACGAGACGCGCTATGTCAACGCCTTCGCCAAAGAAATCGAAACCACGGCCGCGC
>DASUPM010000106.1:0-3064 GCA_036281095.1 Pseudorhizobium sp. | reverse complement strand
ACGCAAGACGGACCCGTTCCGGCTTTCAGACGCGCAAAAAGAAGAATGAGGAGTTTCGCATGAGCGGATCAGGAAAGATAGACGAGCTGATCGAGGCCAGCAGGGAACTTTATAGCAGAAAATTGATTCATGCGTCGGGAGGCAATACGAGCGTCCGGGACGGCGATGTTGTCAGGATCACCCAGACCGGCGCGGAATTGGGCAAGCTGACGCCGGAAAAGATGGTCACGGTCGACCTTGAGGGCAAAGTCCTGGAAGGATTGAGGCCGTCCAAGGAAATGGACATGCATCTGGCGATGTACCGGGCGAGAAGCAATGCCCAGGCGGTCGTCCATGTGCATCCGACCTATGCGATTGCCTATTCTACGCTGATCAGCGGAGAGTCTTCCAACGCAGTGCCACCCTATACGGCTGCGTTCTACGTGCGGGCGGGACGGGTGCCGATGATCAAGTATCATCCCTCTGGCGCCCATTCGCTGCATGAAGCCGTGGCGGCGCTGGCGCCGGATTACCATGCGATCCTCCTGCGCCAGCACGGCGTCATTGTCGCCGGCGCCGACATGTCGGTGGCAATAGGTGTCGTGGAGGAGGTGGAGCAGTGCTGCCAGATTGCCGTTGCGACCGGTTTGAAGGGCGCCAGCCTGACGGATGACCAGTTGCAGGCGATAGACGATGCACTCGGGCGCACCTGGGAGTAAACGAAGCTGATCGAGGCGACGATGAATCCGCTGCTTATGGCCTTTTACGGCGACGATTTCACAGGGTCCGCTGACGCGATGGAAGCGCTGACGATCAACGGCGTCAGGACGGCTCTGTTCCTCGGGCACCCGACGGAAGAGCGGTTGCAGGAAAAGCTCCAGAGCCTTCAGGCGGTCGGGATTTCCGGCACCAGCCGTACAATGACGCCGGCGCAGATGGACGATGAACTGCCGGCCCAGCTCAAGCTTCTGAACGGCCTCGCCCCCCGGCTGATCCACTACAAGGTTTGCGCGACGTTCGACTCCTCACCTCAGATCGGCAGCATCGGCCATGCAGCCGACATTGCCTTCAATGTCATCAAACCGGCGAGCGGCGTCATCGTCCAGGGCATACCATTGCTCGGCCGCTATATCGCTTTCGGCAATCATTTCACCGTCTACGGTGACCAGAGGTACCGCCTGGACCGCCATCCGGTGATGAGCAAACATCCGATCACACCGATGGACGAAGGCGACATCCGGGTGCACTTCTCCAAAATGTCGGATAAGTCGGTGGCGCTCATAGACCTGGTTCACCTGGAGGAGTCCCGGCAGGCGCTTTCGGACCGCTTCGACCAGTGCCTGGCGGACGGCGCAGATATCGTTCTCTTCGATACACTTAACGACAAGCACCTTTTCGATATCGGCCAATTGCTGCACGAGAAGTCCGAGAAAGGAACAATCTTCGCCATCGGTTCCTCCGGATTCGAATATGCGATGGCGCGGTACTGGCAGGAAAACGGGCTGGTCGATGATCCGCCAGAGTTTCCGCCGATCGGGCCGGCTGAAGAAATGATCGTTATTTCCGGGAGCGCCGCGGCCAATACAGCCGAGCAGATCAATTATGCCTTAGCGCACGGCTTCGGCGGCGTTGCACTCAATACGGACCGCCTGGTCGACGAGACGGCCGCGAAAGACGAACGCAACAAGGCGTTCAGAGAGGCGCTGGCGCATCTCAGCGAGGGCCGGAACCCATTGCTTTTCGCCACACTCGGTCCGGACGACCCGATTATCAAGAAGACCGTGGACAGGGTCCGCGAACTGGGCATCGATCAAAGCGAAACCGGCAAAATGATCGCCAGGCAGCAGGGCCTCATCCTTCGCGCGCTGCTTGAGGAGACCGGGATCGGCAGGGTCTGTGTCGCCGGTGGCGATACCTGCAGCTACGCCCTGCGCCAACTTGATATCCATTCGCTGGAGCTCTTGATGCCAATCGCGCCGGCGGCGCCGCTTTGCCTGGCGTCCTCGGACAATCCGGCTTTCGACGGACTGCAGGCCGCCTCAAAGGGCGGCCAGATCGGCGCACCGGATTATTTCCTTCAGGTTCTGGAGGGGCGAAGATAGGGCATTGTCACGTTAACTCGATGAGGTCAGGCGGATTTAGGTGATCAATGGATGCTAAGCAGCGGACACCTGAGCCCAGGTCGCGAAGGCTCCGGATCGGAGGTGCTTGTAGTCGGATCGGCGCAGAAGGTGACGTTGGAGGTTGAAGCGTTGTAGTTCGCGGCGCGGATGACCGAAAGCGCTGGGTTGAACCGACCGATTTGAAGCGCTGCATTTTGCGCTCGCGTCGTCGGACGGGCTGATGCGAGTTCTCAGCGTGAATGTTGCCCTCAATCGTCGGCGCCGCGGTCTTCAGAACGCCCGACCGAAGCCAATCCAGGGGGCGGAGCCGTCTGGATCGCCACGACCGCTCCGCGGTCTCGCGATGACGTTGGCGTATGGTCGCCTTACCCGGAGGGGAGCGATGGAGCAAGAGCCGTGATCGCCGGCTAGCGTCTGCCCGACGCGGCGCGTTGGCGACGGGCGCGGGCGAGGCGCTGGGCGCGGGTCTGCTCGGTCTTGGGGCGCTGGTGCTTGGCGCGGGCGGGGGCGCGCGCCGTGGGGTCCATCTTGACCCCGAGCTCGGAGGCCTCGAGGCGGCGGATCTCGTCGCGCAGCCGCGCCGCTTCCTCGAACTCGAGGTTCGCCGCGGCGTCCTTCATCTTGGCCTCGAGCTCGCCGATGTAGCTCTTGAGGTCCATGCCGGCGAACGAGGCCTGGCCGTCCACGCCGACGTCCACGGTGACGTAGTCGTGCTCGGCGACGTGGCGGATGATGTCGCCCACCTGCTTCTTGATGCTCTCGGGCGTGATGCCGTGGGCCTCGTTGTACGCCTGCTGCTTCGCGCGCCGGCGCTCGGTCTCGGCGAGCGCGGTCTCGAGCGAGCCGGTCAGGCGGTCGGCGTAGAGGATCACCCGGCCGTCGACGTTCCTCGCGGCGCGCCCGATGGTCTGGACCAGCGAGGTCTGCGAGCGCAGGTAACCTTCCTTGTCGGCATCCAGGAT
>DASUPM010000105.1:0-2658 GCA_036281095.1 Pseudorhizobium sp. | reverse complement strand
TGTCGTGCGCGCGGGGCTGCAGCGGCTTCTCTATCCGAACTCCATCGCGTCGGTCCGCTACGGGTCGCAGGCCGTGGAGCCGGAGGTGCAGCGAAGCATCTTCCTGTTCCTGGCGCTCTACATGCTCCTGTGGGCCTTCGGCAGCCTGGTGCTGGCGGCGCTCGGCTACGATCTGATGACCGCAATGTCCGGCTCCATCACGTCGCTGTCGAATGTCGGACCGGGGATCGGCAGCATCATCGGCCCGGCCGGCAATTTCTCCACGATCAGCGACCCGGCGCTTTCCGTGATGTCGGTCCTCATGTTGCTCGGACGTCTCGAGGTGCTGACGGTGCTTGTTCTGCTGATGCCGACCTTCTGGCGCTACTGACCCGTCGAAGGCCCGTTGACACCCGTTCGCCGCATCTGCTCAAACCTTGAGGGAGCACACGGACAACGGGAGGGGCCTGATGGCGGGTTATGTGTTGGCGATCGACCAGGGGACGACGTCGAGCCGGGCGATCGTCTTCGACGAGAACATGAAGATCGCCGGTGTCGGGCAGAAGGAGTTCACGCAGATCTTCCCGAAGTCCGGCTGGGTCGAGCACGATCCGGAGGAGATCTGGGGTTCGGTGGTGCTGACCATCCGCCAGGCGATCCGCGAGGCGGGCGTGCGCGCCGCCGACATTTCCGCCATCGGCATCACCAACCAACGCGAGACGGTGGTCGTCTGGGAGCGGGAGACGGGCCAGGCCATCCACAACGCAATCGTCTGGCAGGACCGACGCACCGCGAGCCTCTGCGACCAGATGAAGGGGGAGGGGCTGGAGGAGATCTTCACCGCCAGAACCGGCCTGCTGCTCGATCCCTATTTCTCCGGCACCAAGCTTTCCTGGCTGCTTTCCAACGTGGAGGGAGCGCAGTCGCGTGCGGCGAGGGGGGAACTCTGCTTCGGCACGATCGACACCTACCTGATCTGGCGGCTGACCGGGGGCAGAAGCTTCGTCACCGACGCCACCAATGCTTCGCGTACGCTCCTCTACAACATCGCGGAGAACCGCTGGGACGAGGAACTTCTCGACATTCTCCAGATACCCGCGGCAATGCTGCCCGAGGTGAAGGACTGCGCCGACGATTTCGGCGTGACCGACGAGCGGTTGTTCGGTGCGGCGATCCCCATTCTCGGCGTCGCGGGCGACCAGCAGGCCGCGACCATCGGGCAGGCCTGCTTCGAGCCCGGCATGATCAAGTCCACTTACGGGACCGGCTGCTTCGCCGTGCTCAACACCGGCGCCGAGATCGTTCCGTCGAAGAACCGGCTGCTGACCACGATCGCCTACCGGCTCGCCGGAAAGACGACCTATGCGCTGGAGGGCTCGATCTTCATCGCCGGAGCGGCCGTGCAGTGGCTGCGCGACGGGCTCGGCATCATCCGCAAGGCGGACGAGACCGGTGCGCTCGCCGACAGCGCCGATCCGGAGCAGAACGTCTATCTGGTGCCCGCCTTCACCGGTCTCGGTGCGCCTCACTGGGACGCCGAGGCGCGGGGCGCGATCTTCGGCCTGACCCGCAACACGGGCCCGGCGGAACTCTCCCGCGCCGCGCTGGAGGCGGTCTGCTACCAGACCCGCGACCTTCTGGAGGCGATGCACAGGGACTGGGCCAACGGCTCCAGCCGGACGGTACTGCGCGTCGACGGCGGCATGGTCGCCTCCGACTGGACGATGCAGCGTCTTTCAGACCTTCTCGATGCGCCGGTGGACCGCCCGACGATCCTGGAAACCACCGCGCTCGGCGCCGCATGGCTCGCCGGCTCGAAGGCCGGAGTCTGGCCCGACCAGGCGGAGTTTTCGCGCCGCTGGGAATGCGAACGGCGCTTCGAGCCGCGGATGGACGGCGCGGTGCGGACCGCAAAGATCGAGGGATGGAAGGACGCCGTCAGGCGGACGCTGACCGGCTCCTGAGGACAGGCGCCGGCATCGGCTATTCGAAGCGTTCGCCGGGATAGACGCCCCAGAGGGAGGCCTGGTCGGCATAGCCGTCGAGGTCGCTCCGCGGCAGGCTGACCTCGCACCAGGTGCCGTTGCAGGCCGCAACGTGCATCATCACCTTCGGCGCGAGCCGTGCCACGACCTCACCACCCGAGGACGGGGACCGGCGCAGCGGCACGGGCTCGTCCAGCCAGGGGCCGACGATCGCAGTGCGGTCGCCGGAAAGCAGCGCGCCGTGCATCCAGCCGGTCACGCCCTCGAAATCGCGCACCCGGCGCCAGTTGCCGTATTCCTCGGTGATCTCGAAGGGCATTCCGCGATGGGTATAGACCCACTTGGCGGCGTAGTCGGTGGAGGGGCCGACCCGCATGCGGGCATGGCTCGATTTCAGGGAAACGAAGCGCGGCACCGGATAGCCGGTTTCGCGGCCCCTGCCGAAACCGGCGCGGGGACTGGTAGCGACCCCGGGCCCCGCATCGGCGGCAGCGGCGGTCGCCGGCATCGTCGCAGTCCCAGGTGCATTCAACAGAGAAAGCACGATACCGGCGACGACACCGGCCGCGCGGAGACGGCCATCGGACTTGCCGGTCATATGCCTGCCAGCTCCGCCGCAGCGCAGCGGCCCGTACTCACTGGCACTTCTGCACTTCGCGAAGCGCCGCCGTGACGCCCTTCAGGGAAAAGGCAT